>JAHZHG010000071.1 GCA_019420425.1 Clostridiales bacterium | reverse complement strand
CCACAGCAGATTTTAATTACAAAATCAAAGTCGCCGGTAAGATAATAGCAATCCACCACATTGTGCGTTTCCTTAATCGCTTCTGTGAACTGATCATAATATTTGGGATGCTCAAGGCTGATCTCCATCAGTGCGGTTACATCCATCCCCAGCTTAACTTCATCCACAACAATTGTATATTTATTGATAACTCCGTTTTCTTCCATCTTGCGGATACGATCCAAAACAGCAGAAACAGACAGGTGTACTTCCTTGCTGATGTTGGAAGCCGATTCTCTGGCGTTTTTTTTCAAGATGGAAAGAATGGAATAATCCAGATGATCCATATGACAGCATCCTTTCCCGGTTATCCAGCCGATTTTCTTATGTGTATAACTCATCTTTTATCACTAACACTCATTATAGCATACATCTTATTTTTCTGCCAGTAAATACGGCCATTCTCCTTAAAATTTACGCCTGAAGCATTGACACAGGCCTAAAATTCAGGAGCTGATACACGGAAAATCCGTGCGCAGCTCCTTCTTTTTTATAGTCTTTTAAACCGTTCTACTCCCCATCCCTTCAGCAAAACGGTCAGCAATACTGCCACTGCCGCCAGAACAGCCATATAGATGACTTGCGCCGTATAGACGGAAATAATCTCTGACAGCAGATAAATATATCCGATAATTGGAAGCACTACGATTCCCATGCTGACCACCATACTGACAATACTGCTTATGCTCTGCTTCACCGCAGCCACATCATTTACATAATCTAACCGCGGGAACCGCAGGTTAATCAGCACGCCCAGCTCCGCCGATACCAGGGAATACACCGCCGGAAGCAGATAAATCATCGCCACATGCGCAGGTGAAGGCCTAAGCAAAACCACACACACGGTTGCCGTTACATACGCCGGAATCAGGTTAAACAGCACATGAAGCCATACCTTTGCAAATAATACCGAGGATTCCTTCACCGGCAGAGACTTGATCAGCCACAGATTTTTTCCCTCTGTGGAAATGGACGGGGCAGAAATCAGGTTCATGGAAAGCATAACACATAAAATTATCCCTATTCCTCCATGAATATACCCCTCAAACTCAGCCGGGATCATTTGCAGATAGATCTCTATATCCTTCCATTTTACCGCCAGCAGGACCGCGCCGCTCAGCAGAAAAATTGAGGACAGGGCTGCATTCAGCAGATACATGGCATTGGAAAATACGCGTGTGCCCTCCCGCCAGATCAGCGCCCCCATCACCGGCCTGCTCTTCTGCTGTTTTTCTTTGTATTTGACCTTTGCCCTTCCCCGCTTTGTGGTCACGATATGGATAAAGCTTCTGGATAAAATCACATATACCACCAGAAACGGCGCCGCAGAACAGAGAATAAATATCCCTATCGCGCCAAGTTCTCCCCGCGCACCCAATCCAAAATAATATGCCGGAAAAATCGCCTTTTTCACCACACCCGCAATCTCTTCTCCCCTGGATGCCAACGTATTCGCATACTCGGGAATCTTGCTGTATAAATAAAAATATACGCCCATAAACGCCAGAAACAGCAAAATCGTAAAGAGATTTTTCATCGGCATCCGTTCCGTGATTAGGGTAATCACCCAGCCCGCCAGACAGGAAAACGCCATGCCCAAAAGGGGCAGAAACAGAGAAACCACAAGAAACCCAAGAACCGTCCCTGTGCTCCAGCCCATCTCCCATACATAAATCGAAATCGCCGGAATAAATACAAGCAGCTCGTACAGATAGTTCAGCAGCAAAATAGATAATACTCTGCTGCCCAAAATCGCTCCCGGCGGAATCGGCATGGAAAGCAAAAGCTCATTATCTGTGGACTCAAACATCTGCGTCTTGACAAAGAATACACTGCCGATAAAACAGAGCAGAAAAGACATCATTCCCGCCAGAGAAAAATACAGCCAGTCCAGCCCTATGGAACACAGCCCTTCACAAAGTGCAGTAAACATCGCTCCAAACATAAGGAAAAATACCGCAATTACATAAATCACCAAAATTCCCATCAGTACGGCAAACGCCGGCCCTCTTTTTTTCTTTGTCGAGCTGCGGAATGCAGAGGCAAATATTGCTCCCATTCTGCTTTTCACTAAAGTCATGAACATATCTATTCCTCCTCCAGCTCCAGGAATACCTGCTCCAAAGAAGTGTTTCCCTTCACTTCCTCTGTAGTTCCCGACTCCACCAGCTTGCCGTCCTTGATAATGGCAATCTTGTCACAGAGCTTTTCTGCCACATCCAGTACGTGCGTGGAAAAGAAAATTGCTCCTCCCCGGTCGCATATTTTGCGCATGACATCCTTCAGCAAAAATGATGCCTTCGGGTCCAGTCCCACAAACGGTTCGTCCATCAGCACCAGCCCGGGATCGTGGATCAGTGCGGAGATCAGCGCCAGCTTCTGCTTCATTCCATGGGAATATTCCTTTACCGGCTGTGCCAGATCCTGGGTCAGCTCAAACATGTCGCCGTATTCCCGGATTCTCTGCTGACGGACATCTGCAGGAATACGGTAAATATCGCCAATGAAATTCAGATACTTGATTCCTGTCATAAATTCATACAGATCGGGATTATCCGGAATATATGCCATCATCTGCTTACACTCCAGGGGCTGTTTCTTAATGGATTTTCCCCCAATCAGAATTTCCCCTTCGTCGAATCTCAGTATACCGCAGCAGGATTTCAATGTCGTTGTTTTTCCTGCTCCGTTGCGGCCGATAAATCCGTATATCTCCCCCGGACTTATGTGCAAATCCAAGTGATCTACCGCTGTTTTTGTCCCATATCGTTTTGTCAGTCCCTTTATGCTTAACATATTCCATCCTCCCTGGCCTTTGGCCATTTATTTTCCGGCTTTTTTGGGCGGCGTAAGGATCAATCCAATGGATCTCATCTTTCGCCCCTCACCCGGGCCATTATTTCTCAGTCTTTCCACAATCACACTGATTTCCTGCATTGCCTCCATAATTTCCTCATCATTTCCGTAAATGGGCCCAATGGAAAATCCTGAGCCGTCCTTTTGCAGATCGATATTCTCCTGTTTGGTATATTCATAAAATTCCGATACAATGGAATGCATATACTGAAGAAGCAGCAGCATATATACTTCCCCCGAATTATTTTCCAAAGCCTTCTGAATCTCATCCCCTTTCAGAATTTCTCCCGGACCGTAAACCTTTTCCACAACGCCCCTGACCCGCTTTTCTTCCAAAACCTGGATAATTCCATCCTTTTCCATTGCCTTCAGATACCGGTAAAGGGTCGCCTGTGGGATATTCTTACACTGCTCCATTACCTGCTTGGCCGTTGTCCTTCCCTGCTGTTGGATCGTTACCAGAATCTCACATTTGTATGGATTGGAGAAGTATCCCATGAGCTTTTTGCTTATGGCCTTTATCCGATCCATATTCGTATCCATCCGCACGCCTCCTTCTTTATTCTCATTTTAATAATATTATCATTTTGATAATATTATGTCAAGACTGCGCCTTATGTTTGTTAAAAAATTTTGCGCCGGGCAGCCCTCACTATTTCCAGATCACATTTGCTTCTCTTCTGGGAGCCGTCCGCACATAAGATCTGTCCGGGTATCCCAACAGCATACATGCTTTAATGGTTTTCCCTTCAATACCTAACCAGGTTTTCAGCTCTGCATTGGCGTCAGAAATCCTGGCCAGAAATCCGTTATATAATGCGCCCATTCCCAGAGACACCGCCATATTTTCGATATTCTGAGCCGCTAATCCTGCATCCAGCGACCAGTCTGAGGTAATATACAAAACCACCGGTGCATTCCGGAACAGATAATCGTCCTTTTTATTTGCTTTCCTTCGTCGGTTAAAGGACACATAGGGAAGCAGCTCTCTGTCTATATTTCGCCCCTCCCGTTTCTCCATATCATCAATATAATCCCACACCATAGATTTCAACTGTTCCAAATTATTCTGCACAAAAATAAACCAACAATCCTGATTATTTTTCGCCGTAGCCGTGTAGCGTCCTGCCTGAACCAGCTGTTCCAGATCGCTTTGTTTTACCGTTTCCGGCTTGTAGCTGCGGATACTGCGGCGGAATTTGATACTGCGCAGCACCTTTTCCGGTTCCAGACAAAACTGCTCTGCCTTATACTCCTCCACATCCGCCATATCATACTCCGGTATGGATACCGCTCCCACCGGACAGACCGCCACACAATGCCCGCACTGAAAGCATTCCTGCTTTATCTTGGCCTTTTTCTCCTTTAGCTTTATATTAAGTGCAATACAATCCTCGGCACACCGTCCGCAGCCAATACATTTTTCCTGATCGATCTTTACCATAAAACCATCCTCCTTCTCTTTGATCATCGATAACGGCTTAATTATACTGCATTTTTCCGCGGATTACAATTTACCCGCTCCCGCTTCAATCCCGGGACATAGCCATAAGGAAATCCCGGATATCCCTGAGCAAGAAACCCCATAAATTCCCAAAAAAAGATCTATCCCCTTTTTCAAGAGGACAGATCATCTTAATTTTTCTTCTTTTTTCCATCAATCGCCCGATTTAATACCAGAAGCGTGGTCGTGGTAAATCCCACGCACAACACCGCCATAGCCATTCCCACGGATACACTTCCCTGCTCAAATTCCCGCATGATATACGTAGACACCACCAGCGTATTCGGCGGCGCGATTAAGCTGGCAGTTACCAGCTCCCGAAAAGCAATAATAAAGGTCATCATCCATCCTGCCGCCACCCCTTTTATCACCAACGGAAGCGTTATCCTCCGGAAAATATAAAACGGATTTCCTCCGAATACCTGTCCGGCTGCCATCAGACTGCCGCTGATCTGTGTAAATGAGGAGGTGACATACTGCACCGTGTACGGCAAAAACAGCACGACATAAGCCAGCACCATAATTCCGATTGTATTATACAGCGGAATCACCCGGTAAATCTGGTTCCAAAACAGCATAATCCCGATAACCAGGACAATCCCCGGAAGCATTTCCGGCAAAAGTCCCATTATCTCTACGGCCTTTCGCATTTTCGCCTTTGCATTCCGCACCGCCAGTACGATTCCTGCACCCAGAATTGCACAGATTGTAGCGGAGCACACGGCCAGAAACAGGCTGTTGCCCAACGCCTGTATTCCCTTTGTATTTTCCGTAAACAAATCGATATAATGCTGGAGGGTAAAATTTCCTTTGGTAAATCCATATCCCCTCAGCTTAATCAGTGAAGTAGAAATTACGGAAAAATACGGCACCCCCACAGAAAGCAGCAAAACCAGAAGGATGTATATCCAGCTGACCACCCTTGCCGGTACGGACAGCTTTACCTCTGCAAAACGGCTTCCCTTTCCGCTGACCAGATTATAGCTTTTCCTCACGGTAATATAGTTCTGCAGCATCCACAAGCACAGACAGATACCCACCAGCACCGCTGCCAGCGTCGCAGATTTTCCAAAATCAATGGGAGCCACTGTTGCATACCTGTGGATCTCTGTGGTAAACACATAAAATCCGATCCGCTTGCCTAAGGTTGCCGGGGTGCCATATTCCGCAATGGTCTTTACAAAAACCAGCAAAGCGCCGATGGCATAATTTCCACTAAGAAGGGGCAGAAAAATTTTTCTCATCCTCCTGCCAAAGCCCGCCCCAAATACAGATCCCGCTTCCTCCAGGCTGGACGGGATATTCAACATAGCGTTTTTCAGCATAGTAAGCATAAAAGGGAATACATGGAAGCTCATTACCAGCACCAGTCCGCCCAGGGAAAAGAATACCTCCTCGCATCCTGCCGTTCCCGGAATCAGCTGCTGCAGCAGCCCCCTTTTTTGCATAAATAAAATCCACCCCATGGATGCGATATATGGCGGGGTCATAAAAGGAATCATAAAAATAATATCAAAAAACCGGTATCTGGCAAACCTTGTGCGGGAAAACAGATAGGCCAGCGGAGCGGCGATTCCTGTAGAAACCAAAACAACCAGAAAGCCCAAAAGCAGAGAATTGCCGATCATTACCGCATTTTCACTCTCGCAGACTGTCCTCCATGCCTGATACAGATTAAGGCGGCCATCTACGATGACCGCCCTGGCAAAAATCATCATCAGGGGACAGACAATCAGAAAAAAGAGGACAGCTGTCAAAAGAATGATCGGCGCATGTTTCTTAATACTGACTATCGTTTTCATCAATCCCTCTCTTATTTACAAATCTCATTTATCTTTGCCGCTGAATCTGAAGCAATCTCCATCATCTTGTCCCAGTCACAGGAAATCTGCGGAATATCCGAAAGATTGGTACGTCCCTCACACTGAACATCACTGCGTCCCGGAAGCAGGTATGCATCTGCTACCATCTTCTGCGCTTCATCAGAAAACAGATAATCCACAAATGCCTTTGCATTATCTGCGTGAGGCGCCGTGTTCATGATCATTGCCGGCCGCGGATTGACTACTGTTCCGCCTGCCGGATAGTAAATGCTCAGCGGCTCCCCTTTAGCCATGGAGGAATATGCATTGTAATCCACGCCAGCCACAAGGATACCCACCTCGCCGGTAGTCACTGCCTCCAGAGCAGCCTTGTTTGCACCGGGAACGGTCATGCCGTTATCCGCCATTCCCTCAAATGCATCCCAACCGTATGCATTTACAAAGCCTGCTACAAAATCCTTGCAGGCTCCCGATTTTTCCGGATCAGGAATAGCCAGCTGGTCTGCATACTCAGCATCTGCCAGCTCCGTCCAGTCCGCGGACAGCTCGGGGATAACTGTTGTATTGTAAATCACGCCAACGGCCGACGCACTGTATCCAAAAAGCTGGCTGTCTTCGTCAATCCATCCGTCAACCACGTTTTCTGTATTTGCCGGGGTATAGGATATGATCTTTCCCTCCTGCTTCATGGAAAGTCCATCGGACCAGGATGCCAGGATAACCACATCCGCTACCGGATTTTCCTCTTCTGTTTCCAGTCTGGCCAGAATCTCTCCTGTCGTTCCCTGAAATACCTCAACCTCCACGCCTGTAGCTGCAGTAAATCCTGCCGCCAGCTCATCGGCCAGCCCTGACGGAGACGGCATATAAACCGTAACCTTTCCGGACAGCTCCTGTTCCTCTGCACTGCATCCAAAACCGGACATTCCCAGACAAAAAGCGCCTGTAAGCAGCATTACCATAATTTTCTTCATTTTCTTCTCTCCATTTCTTATAAAGTGATGACATGTTTTTCTTTTATGTAAATGGGCATATCAGCGCCCACTGACATTCTCTCTCCGGACAAAACGTTCCATATCTGCTTCCCGTATTTTAGCTGAATTTGATATGTGTTCCCCAAAAACTGAACGGAACTCACCCGGGTATCAAACCGCTTTGCACTCTCCGTATGTTCCAGAGCGGCTTTTTCCGGTCGAAACATATGATGTTCATCAATCCAGTTAGAGGAGCCGACAAAGCGGGCGACAAACGCTGTTTCCGGCTGGTCATATATATTTTCCGGGCTGTCATACTGCTCCACCCTTCCCCCAGACAGAACCGCAATACGATCGCTCATACTCATTGCCTCCGTCTGATCATGGGTAACAAATACAGCGGTAATTCCCAGGCGGGAGATCAGGCCTTTTAGCTCCGACCGCATTTCCTCACGCAAAAGGGCATCCAGCGCAGACAGCGGCTCATCAAATAAAATACATTGCGGTTCAATCACTATTGCCCGGGCAAAGGCGACCCTCTGCTGCTGTCCTCCGGAAAGCTGATGCGGATATCTGTTTGCAAAATCTTCCAGCTTAACTGCGCGCAGAGCCGCCCGCACCTTTTCCTCCAGCCCCTTTGTCTGCCTGGCTGCCCTCAGCCCGAACGCAACATTTTCAAATACGCTCATATGCGGCCACAGCGCAAAATCCTGAAATACAAAACCCAGCCTGCGCTTCTCCGGCGGAACATTGATTTTCCGGTCAGCCGAAAATACACACCGGTCATCAAAAAAAATCTCCCCGGTATCCGGAGTTTCCAGTCCGGCGATCATTCTTAGCAGCGTCGTCTTTCCACATCCTGACGGCCTAAGCAGGGTAGTAAAGCTCCCGCTCTCAATATGCAGATCCATAGGAGAAATTACCGTCTTATCTCCAAACGTCTTTGAAATCGTATTTAACCGTATTTCCATCATTCACACTCCGTATTTTCCATCTGTTCCCGGACAGCTTACTCCTCCCAGGTCAAATTCAATATCCTGTTTAAGTAAAATGCAGGTGAATTATTTGTAAATCGCAGTTTTTCAGAGAGGCTTAGCTTATAGGGAACGGAGCTTCTTATGACAGAAAAAGCATCTGCCGGTTTCAACCTGACAGATGCTTTTTCTGTTTTTACGGGTACATATTCCTGTACAGCGCTCCTGCATACAGTCCGCCCTCTCTGTATTTTCCCATCTCGCTGACCGTCACCAGCTGGTATCCTCTGCTCTGCAGCATGGGAATCAGCTGTATCGCCGCGCTGACTGTTGCAGCGTGAATATCGTGCATCAGGATAATGCTGCCGTCCCTTACCTCCCTGAGCACCCGGTTTATGGTAGACTGGGTATTTTTCGTCTCCCAGTCCCTGGTGTCGATGGACCAGTAAATCGCAGGCAGTCCCGCCGCACTTAACACCGTATTGTTATACGCGCCATAGGGCGGCCTCATCACCGTAGCCCCATGCCCCGTTAAATTCCGAATCAGATTATTTGTAGCTGCTATCTCATTCTGTACTCCGCCGTATCCCAGCCTGGTCAGATACGCATGGCTGTACGTATGGTTTCCGATTTCCATTCCATAGCTGTCCATCTTTGACACTGCGGAAGGATATTTGGGAATAGACGTTCCTACCAGGAAAAAGGTTGCCTTTGCTCCGTAGCTGTTCAGCGATTCCAGAAGCTGATTGGTATACGGCCCCGGCCCGTCGTCAAAGGTGAGGGCAACCATTGGTTTATCCGGATCGACACCTGTATATTTTGCCTTCGGATCCCACAAACCGCTGGCTTTAAATACATAGCCCTTTCCATTGATCTTTTGCTGCCCGGTGACCATGGATCCGTCCAAACGCAGATAATAATATCCCTCCTTCAGCTTCAGCCAGCCGGTAGCCATCACTCCGTTCCTGCCCAGATAGTACCATCTTCCACCGTCCTTTATCCAGCCGGTGGCCATAGCGCCGTCGGATTTTAAATAATACCATTTATTGCCGCTCTGCTTCCAGCCGGTTCTCATGTCCCCGTTTGGATGATTCAGAAAATACAGCTTTCCTTTATCCTTGATCCAACCGGTTTTCATCACGCCATTCTGATCCAGATAATACCATTTTCCATTCGACCATATCCAGCCCGTTTGTGCCTTTCCGATCGAATTCAGATAATACCATCTTCCTCTGTAATTATACCAGCCCCTGCGCGCAGCGCCGCTGCCGGTAAAATTAAACAGATTCTTTCCCGCCTTCAGCCAGCCGGTAGCCATTTTCCCGTCAGCCTTCAGAAAATACCATTCCCCATTCCATTTGACCCAGGAATTTTTCATCAGCTTCCCGTCTGCTCCAAAGTAATACCACTGATTACTTTTTTTCACCCATCCGGTTTTTCCCGCAGCCGACGCTGTCCCGGATGACATTCCCAGACACAGAAGAAAAAACAAAACCAGAATAAATTTTCTCTTTCTCATTACCTTAATTATTCCTTTAAAAACCGCCTGACAATATATGCATTCGCCTCCAGCTCCTGCTCATCGTCCAGCCCCTCCAGCTCACCGGTATATCCATATTTCCTCTCCAGGGCCGTTTTCAGCAGCCGGTCGCACAGATCGGGATTTTTGGGAAGAAGCGGGCCATGGAGATATGTGCCGATGACGTTTTTATACATCACACCCTCCATACCATCCTCCCCGTTGTTCCCCTTTCCGAAGAGTACCTTTCCCAACGGCTGATTATCATTGATATACGTACGCCCCCCATGATTTTCAAATCCCACCAGCGGATGGGCAAACAGAGGATTCTCGATGATAATATTGTTGATCAGCCGT
>JAHZHG010000070.1 GCA_019420425.1 Clostridiales bacterium | reverse complement strand
GCCCGTCTCCGGCTTTCCCACCACAGGAGCCAGCATCCTCTCCAACGTGGAGGGGCTGTCCAACGGCTGTCTGTTCTGGAGGAGCTTCACCCACTGGCTGGGAGGCATGGGCGTGCTGGTGCTTTTGCTGGCCATCCTTCCCCTGGCCGGAAACTACAACATGTATCTGATGAAGGCGGAAAGCCCGGGCCCCTCCGTGGGAAAGCTGGTGCCCAAGGTAAAGAGCACGGCCATGATCCTCTATGGAATATATGTGGTGATGACCCTTGTGCAGATTGTGCTTTTGCTGCTGACGGGTATGCCGGTTTTTGATTCGCTTACCATTTCCTTTGGTACGGCGGGCACCGGCGGCTTCGGCATCCTGAATGACAGCATTGCCTCCTACAACGTGGTCAGCCAGGCGGTCATTACGATATTTATGATTCTGTTTGGCGTGAATTTTAACGTGTATTTTCTGATTTACTCGCGGAAATTCCGGCAGGCGCGGGCATGTGAGGAGATGCGGTGGTATTTCTTTATTATCCTGGCGGCGGTTGTCCTGATTACGGCCAATATCCGGACGATGTTTCCCAATCTTTTTGAGGCGTTTCACCATGCGGCCTTCCAGGTGGGTTCGATTATCACCACCACCGGATTTTCCACGGTGGATTTTGACCGCTGGCCGGAATTTTCAAAAACGATTCTGGTGGGACTGATGTTTATCGGAGCGTGCGCAGGCAGTACGGGCGGAGGAATCAAGGTTTCCCGTTTTCTGGTGATGTGCAAGGCAGTGCGCAATGAGGTGGCCCATGTGATCCATCCGCGGAGTGTCTGCAAGATATCTCTGGAGGGAAGATGTCTGGATAAAGAGGTGCTGCGTTCCATTCAGAACTTTTTGATTGCCTACTGCGGGATTTTTGCACTTTCCGTGCTGATTGTCTCCCTGGACAATTTTGGATTCACGACGAATTTTACGGCGGTTGCCGCGACAATAAACAATATCGGCCCCGGTCTGGAAATGGTGGGGCCGTCGCAGAATTTCGGGCTGTTTTCGCCCATTTCAAAGTATGTGCTGATGTTTGACATGCTGGTCGGCCGTCTGGAGATTTTCCCATTGCTGGTACTCCTCTCCAGAAAGACCTGGAAAAAATAAGTATTTACTCTTTTCCGTTCCAGCAGTACGTGCAGAGCCTGCACGGAGAGATTCCGATGGAAGCGATCATATCATCCAGCCGGTGATAGCGCAGGGTGGTGAAGTTCAGCTCTTTGCGGATTTCCTCCACCATATCTTTATAATTTTGATGATCCGGATCACAGTAGGTTGCCAGAGTTTCGTCAGAAACCTGGCAGCCTTCTCTTTTCTGGATAATCCTTCTGGTGATCAGATCCAGATCAGAGGAGGAGCGGGAAAAGTTCAAAAACTTGCAGCCGTATACCAGAGGCGGACAGGCGGGACGGATATGTACCTCTTTGGCGCCGTTCTGGTAGAGAAACTCCGTAGTTTCACGCAGCTGTGTGCCGCGCACGATGGAGTCGTCGATCAGCAGGAGACGTTGGTCCTTGATCAGCTGGTGTACCGGGATCAGCTTCATTTTGGCGATCAGATTTCTCTGGCTCTGGGTCGTCGGCATGAACGATCTCGGCCAGGTCGGCGTATATTTGATAAAGGGGCGGGCAAAGGGGACGCCGGAGCGGTTGGCATAGCCGACGGCATGGGCGATGCCGGAATCGGGGACTCCGGCTACCAGGTCAGGCTTTACATTATCCCGTCTGGCCAGCATATCGCCGCAGGCGTAGCGCATTTTCTCTACGTTGACGCCTTCGTAGGTCGAGGTCGGATATCCATAATACACCCAGAGAAAGGAACAGATCTTCATTTCCTTTTCGGGGCCGGAGAGTGTTTCCACGCCTTCGGGAGTGACAAATACAATTTCCCCGGGACCGAGTTCGCAGTAATCGGTATAGCCCAGGTTCAGATAGGCAAAGCTTTCAAAGGAAAGGCAGAAGCCGCTGTTTTCCTTATGGCCGACAATAACCGGCGTACGTCCCAGCAGGTCTCTGGCGGCGTAGATTCCCTTGTCCGTCATCAAAAGCAGGGTCAGTGAGCCGCGGACGGCGCGCTGTACATAGCGGATGCCCTCCAGAAAGCTGTCCTGCTGGCAGATCAGCCCGGCAACCAGCTCTGTACTGTTGATGTTTCCGCCGCTGTTGCCCATGAAATGGGAACAGCCGTTTTTGTAGGAGGACTGAATCAGCTCTTCTTTATTATTAATTTTTCCTACGATAGTAATAGCGAAATTGCCGAGATGGGAATTGACCAGCAGAGGCTGGGGGTCATAGTCGGAAATACAGCCAATGCCGAGATGGCCGTTCAGTTCGTCCGCGTCCCGCTCAAATTTTGTGCGGAAGGGAGAGTTTTCGATGTTGTGTATGGCACGGTCAAAGCCCTTTGGCCCGTAAACCGCCATGCCGGCGCGTCTCGTGCCCAGGTGAGAATGATAGTCGGTACCGAAAAACAGGTCAAGTACACAGTTTTCCTTTGATGCTACTCCAAAAAATCCACCCATAGATATCCATGTTTTCCTTTCTTTTCTCAATTAAGTACAGGAATTTACTCCCTGTATACTAAATAGTAACAAAAAAATCAGAAATAGGCAAATACAATCTTTAGAAATCTTTAATTGCAAATGGAAATAAAAGCATGTAGAATAAGAGACGGAGGAATGATAAAGTAAAATGAACAATAAAGGATTAACAAAAGCAGAGGTGGAGGAACGGATTTCCCAGGGACAGGTAAACATTCTGGACCAGGGAATTTCTAAAAGTAAAAAAGAAATTGTTCTTTCCCACACGATAACGTACTTTAATATCCTGAACCTGTTTCTGGCGGTGCTGATCCTGGTGTCCGGGCAGATCAAAAACATGACCTTTCTGCTCATCGTGGTGAGCAATTCGGTGATCGGCATTTTCCAGGAGCTGAAGGTGAAGAGCCTGATCGATCAGCTTTCTGTGCTTACCGCGGTAAAGGCCAGGGTAGTGCGCGAAGGAATCCGCCAGGAGCTGCCGGTGGATGAGGTCGTGATGGACGATCTGCTGGCAGTGGAGGCCGGAGATCAGATCTGTACCGACTGTATTGTGGAGGAGGCCTACGGCCTGGAAATCAATGAGTCCATGCTGACCGGAGAATCAAAGCCGGTGAAAAAGCGGCCGGGGGATATGCTGATGAGCGGCAGCTTCGTTGCGGCGGGCAGCGGCTACGGGAAGGTTATCCATGTGGGCGAAGAAAACTATGCGGTACAGCTGGCGGCGAAGGCCAAGACCAAAAAGCGTGCCGCCTCAGAGATGAAACGCACGATCGAGCGGATTATCCGCATCGTCAGCGTGCTGATTGTGCCGGCAGGGATCGCTCTGTACCTTTCCCACCGCAGTATTTCCGGAATGAGCTTTTCCGATTCCCTGGTAAAGACGGTGGGGGGCGTGATCGGCATGATCCCCGAAGGCCTGGTGCTGCTGACCAGCGTTTCCTTTATCCTCGGCGTGGGCCGTCTGGCGAGAAAGCGCGCCCTGGTTCAGGAGATGGAGGCCATTGAGGCCCTGGCCCGGGTAGACGTGCTCTGCACGGATAAGACCGGGACGATTACCACAGGAGAGCTGGAGGTAAAAGAGGTGGCGGCCCTGGACGGGCACACAACGGCAGAGGTTCACGATGTCATGAACCACATGGCCTTTGCGTTTGAGGATGTGAATATTACTCAGTCCGCGCTGATGAGCTATTTCCGGAAAACCGAAGGCTGGATAAAGACCGCGGATATTCCGTTTTCCTCTGAACGGAAGTACAGAGCGATCCAGTACGAGGAGCAGGGAATTTTTGTGCTGGGCGCGCCTGAGTTCCTGCTGAACGGCGGGGAGGAAGAAGAGACGGAGGTACGTGCGGCCGCAGCGGCGATCACCGATAAGTCAGCCCCGGCGCAGAAGGAAGAAGCCATGTCGGGTCAGCGGATTTCCCTGGAGGGTCCTGTTGACGGTGAGGTAGAGGTAGAGACCGGAGAGGACGGCTCCCAGATCATTGAGGTGGCAGGCGGCCACCGGGAGATTGAGGAGAAGGCTCCTGGCCATCCGGCTGCTGACACCGCCGGCCGGGAAAAGACGGATAAGACGGAAGCGCTGCTTGAACGGATACGCGGATATTCCGAGGAGGGCCTGCGCGTGCTTCTCCTGGGAAAGGCGAAAAGCATGGATACCGAGACTTCCACGGTAGCCGGAATAGAGCCGATAGGCCTGATTATTATTTCCGATGTGATCCGGCCCACGGCGGAGCCCACCTTTGCCTATTTCCGTGAGCAGGGCGTGAGCGTAAAGGTTGTGTCGGGAGATAATCCCCTCACCGTTTCCCGTATTGCCCAAAAGGCAGGCCTGGACGGTGCGGACCGGTATATTGATGCGTCCTCCCTGCCCACAGACCCTGAGGAGCTAAAGGGCATCATCGATGAGTATAATGTATTCGGACGAGTGACGCCTGAGCATAAGCAGGCGCTGGTAAAGGCATTTCAGCTGAATAAGCATACCGTAGGTATGATCGGCGACGGCGTAAACGATGTGCTGGCGATTAAAGACGCAGACTGCGGCATCGCTATGGCGGCGGGCAGCGATTCGGCAAAGCAGGCCGCCCATATCGTGCTGATGGATTCGGACTTTGCCAGTATGCCCGCTGTGTTGACAGAAGGCCGGATTATCATTGCCAATATGGAGCGGGTCAGCGCATTGTATCTGACCAAGACCATCTACTCGGTACTGCTGTGCGTGATCTTTATTATATTGGAGCGCTCCTATCCGTTCATTCCGGTGCAGCTGTCCCTGATCAGCACGCTGATGATCGGTATCCCCAGCTTTTTGCTGACCCTGGAGCAGAATCAGTCAGTGAGCAAGGGCGGCTTTCTGCCCCATGTCATGCGCAACGCCCTGCCGGCGGCGCTGTCCATGGTGTGCAGTATCCTGATTATTCAGCACTTTGGAAATCTGCTGGGGCTGAACCCGATTCTGATCTCCACGATGAACACCGTGGTGGGCGGAGCGGTCAGCCTGTGGGTATTATACCGGGTCTGCCTGCCGATGAACTGGAGGCATGCTCTGCTGACGATAGCGATGGGCGTCCTGTTCCTTGCGGCCATGCTGGTATTTCCGGAGTTCCTCAGCGTAGATTCTCCGCTGGATACGGACTGGATTCTGATGGGCATGATCGTCTGGACGGCAATGGGCCTGATTTTCCTGTTTTCCCAGATCGTGGTCAAGTGCTACCAGGCCCGGAATAAAATCGGGGAGAAGCGAGAGGCATTCCGGGAAAAGCGCAGGCAAAAAAAGAAAAAAAAGTAATCAGCAAATGAAATTCTCCTGCATATGCTGTTAAAGACAGGTAATGCAGGAGGTTTTTTATGCCTACAGTGGTGATTGACGCGGGACAGGGAGGCGGAAGCCTGCGGGAAATCCCTGATTTTTTTGCACTTAAAGGCTTACCGGATTATTTAAGAATTCCTGAATATAAGGAAGAGCAGCGCCAATGGAGATATTGTGTCTGGGCATTTTGCTGATCAGGAGGAAATCATGCGGTTCTGCAAACGGCGTCATCTGCTGGATTTTGCGGTGAACGAACGCAAGGTCCTCCTTGCGCAGGTACGGGGCAAGATATCCGCCAAGAATAAAATCCGTATCATAAATCAGGTGAAGCATATTGACTGCCTTCGCTAGGTTTTCGAGAAAGCTGTTCCAGCGGGATAAGGCGGAGGGCTCTTGATGCCGTACGTTTTCAAAAAAATCCTCCAGCGTTTCCGATTCTGCCAGAAGTGAGGTCAGGGACAGCAGCGTTTCCATGCAGCCCCGTCTGCCGCAGTAGCATCTGGCCCCGTCCGGCTGCATCTGGATATGCTCTATCGTCGAGCTGTGGCCGTGCTTTCCGGTTACTATTGTGCCCTTTGAGATAATGGCAGCGCCGAGATGCCTGCTTAAGGAGAGGTAAAACGCATCCGTAAGCTCAGGGGATACCCACAATTCGGAAATGGCCGCGCTGTCGGCGTCGTGGATAAACGAGCAGGGGTAGGGGAGATGCCGGGAAAACTCGTTGACGGAGAGCCCGGTGCAGGAGAGGATCTCACCATACAGCATGGTCTGTTTGTCCGGGGTGACCAGTCCCTGCATGGCGAAGCCAATGCCGAGAATCTGCTGATCTGCCGTCCCAAGCGAGCGTTTAAATTCAAGTATTTTATCACATACAGCTTTGAAATAGGACTCCTTACGTTCAAAGACAATTTCATATACCCTGCGGTCGATCTTTTCGCCATATAGATCGATGGCAATCAGTTTTATTTCCTTCGTTAAAATTTCCACCCCAATACCGATGCGGTAATCCGGAACAATAGAATAGGCAAAGGCCTTTCTCCCGACAAATTCTGTATCAATCCATCCGTTTTTACGGATCAGACCGTCATTTTCCATGGCAGTCAGGTTTGCGGTGACGGTAGGGCGGCTCAGATGGAGGTCATAGGCAATATCCTGCTGGGAGACCTTTTTCTGTTTATAAATGTAATGATAAATCAGATTGCGGTTATTCTGCTTAATCTGATTCGGGGTAATGCTTTTTTTCATAAATACCATCCTCAATTTTGTAAAATCATTTAGTAAATTGATATTATATCACGAAAGACCAAAAGAAATCCAGTATGCAATATGTATAATTTGGCAGTTAAAATATTGTTTATTATTACGTCTTGCTAAAATGACAATAAACGATTATTATGTAATTACATTTTGACAAATAATTTTACAAAATTACTTTATTGAAAGGAGAACAGTATGGGCATTATCGAAAAAATGAGATTGGACGGGAAAAAAGGATTTGTAACAGGAGCGGCAAGAGGGATTGGCAAATGTACGGCAACGGCATTTGCGGAAGCCGGCGCTGACGTGGCCATTGTGGATCTGGATATAGAAGAGGCCAAAAAGACGGCGGCAGAGCTTGCGGAGAAAACCGGCAGAAGGGTGATTGCCATCCAGACAGACTGTACCGATAAGGAACAGGTGGATGCCATGGTCGCCGAGGTGGTAAAGGAGCTGGGAGGGCTCGATTTCTGTCATAACAATGCAGGGATCTGCATCAACGCGCCGGCAGAAGAGATGACCTATGAGCAGTGGAACAAAGTAATCAACATCAACCTGAACGGAATATTCCTTACGGATATCGCAGCCGGAAAATATATGCTGGAGCATGGCGGCGGTTCCATTATTAACACAGCTTCCATGTCGGCCCATATCGTTAACGTGCCGCAGCCGCAGTGCGCATACAACGCATCAAAGGCAGGCGTAATCCAGCTTACAAAATCGCTGGCAATTGAATGGGCAAAGCGCGGAGTCCGCGTAAACAGCATCAGCCCGGGATATATCGGTACAGAGCTGACCCTGAATTCTCCGACCCTGATCCCGCTGATTGAAAAGTGGAATGCAATGGCTCCCTTAGGAAGGATGGGAAGGCCGGAAGAGCTGGAATCCATCTGCGTTTACCTGGCCGGAGATACCAGTACCTTTACCACAGGTTCAGACTTTATCATCGACGGTGCATTTACCTGCTTCTAAACAGGGCAGCATACGAAGGGAGAAGCATGGAAGCAAAAAGACAGATTACAGAAGGAAAAACGGCGCTTGGAATTGAACTGGGTTCGACCAGAATCAAGGGAGTGCTCATCGACCTTAAGGGACAGGTGCTTGCGGTGGGAATCTACGACTGGGAAAACTCCCTGGTTGACAATATCTGGACCTACAGCCTTGACCAAATCCACACAGGGATACGCAGGTGCTACAGCTCCTTAAGAGAAGAAGTGGAAAAGAAATACGGCGTTGCTCTCCAAAATATCGGCGCTATCGGCGTCAGCGCAATGATGCACGGGTACATGGCGCTGGATAAGGAGGGAAACCAGATTGCCCCATTCCAGACCTGGAGAAATACGAATACGCAGAAAGCGGCGGATGAACTGACGGAATTGTTTGACTTTAATATTCCCCTTCGCTGGACCGCGGCGCATTTGTACCAGCGCATCCTGGATGGGGAGGAGCATGTGGCCCGGCTGGATTATGTGGCCACACTGAGCGCTTACATCCATTGGAAGCTTACCGGAAAACGGGTGATTGGAATCGGCGACGCGGCAGGAATGTTTCCGGTCGATCCCAAGACCAAGGATTACGATGCAGAGATGGTGAGGAAGTTCGATGCGTTGACGGCGCCCTTTGGCTATACATGGAAAATGAAGGATATTTTCCCGGAAATCCTTGTGGCAGGGGAGAATGCGGGAGTGCTGACGGAGGAAGGCGCGGCATTTTTGGATGAAACCGGCCTCCTTCGCGCAGGCATTCCCCTGTGCCCGCCGGAGGGAGATGCAGGGACCGGCATGACGGCAACCAATTCCGTGGCGCCGGGAACGGGAAACGTATCAGCCGGTACCAGCACGTTCGCCATGATCGTGCTGGAAAAGCAGCTGAGCCGGGTTTACCGGGAAATTGACATGGTCATGACGCCCGCAGGCTTCCCATGCGCGATGTCTCATGCAAACAATGGAACCTCGGATCTGAATGCCTGGATCGGCCTCTTTAAGGAATTTGCAGATCTGATGGGGATGCAGACAGAGACGGGAGAGCTGTTTGAAAAGCTGTATACGAATGCATTAAACGGCGATCCGGACTGCGGAGGGCTCCTTGCGTACGGCTACTATTCCGGCGAGAACATTACTATGCTGAATGAGGGCCGGCTGGCTTTTCTGCGCATGGCGGAAAGCAGGTTTAATCTGGCAAACTTTATGAAGGTCCATCTCTATACGTCCCTTGGGGCGGTAAAGCTGGGAATGGACATCCTGATGGAGGATGAGCAGGTAAACGTAGAGCGGATCATGGGACACGGCGGCTTCTTTAAGACAAAGGGAGTCGGACAGAGATACCTTGCAGCGGCGGTAAATGCGCCGGTAACCGTGATGGATACGGCAAGCGAAGGCGGAGCATGGGGAATTGCGCTGCTGGCGGCATACATGATTGACCGAAAAACGGGGGAAAGGCTGGAGGATTATCTGGAAAAACGGATCTTCGGGGGATTATCCGGCGAAACAGTGACGCCGGATAAGGAAGATGTGGAGGGATTCCGGGTGTTCATGGAGCGGTACAAAGCCGGGCTTGCCATTGAGAAAGCCGCGATTGAAGCGATGAACTGGTAGGAAAAAGGAGAAGGATATGGGAAAATGGGGAAAGCGCATAGGATATGGAATTGGCGACCTTGGGTGTAATCTGGTTTTCAGCACCATGGCCTCCTATCTTATGGTATTTTATACAGACGTATTTGGGATTACGGCAGCAGCGGCCGGCACGATGATGCTGGTGACAAAATTTATTGATGCGTTAACGGATACGGGAATGGGGCTCATTGTAGACCGGACCCATACAAAATGGGGACAGGGAAGGCCTTATTTTCTGGTTGGCGCTGTGCCGTTTGCGGTTTTTACGTTTTTGACTTTTCTTATTCCGGACCTGGGAAGCAGCGGTAAGCTGATATGGGCATATGTGACATACTGTCTCCTTTGCACGGCATACACGGTGGTAAACATACCCCTTAATACAATTGTGCCAAGGCTTACTTCAGACATCCATGAACGGGATGTGCTGGTGTCCACAAGAATGGTCTGTGCCATGGCCGGAACGGCAATCGTAATGACGATTACGGAGCCGCTTGTACGTTTCTTTGGCAATGGGGATGAGGCAAAAGGCTATCTCATTACCATGACAATATATGGAATTGCAGCAATGTTTATCTTTTTTGCAACATTTGCCAGCACCAAGGAAGTCGTACCTCCCACGGTGAATCAGAAGCATGCCTCGCTGAAGGAGGATTTCAAAGGGCTTACCGGACAGGCATGGATTTTGTTTTTACTGAATCTATTTTATTTTTCTCTTTATGTGGTCAGAAGCACGACGGTAATTTATTACTTCAAATATAACCTGGGCAGGACAGAGTGGTTATCTCTTGTAGGCATCCTGGGCATCCTG
>JAHZHG010000007.1:16152-24579 GCA_019420425.1 Clostridiales bacterium | reverse complement strand
CAATATGGTCTCCAGCAGCGCCCCGTCGCACCCCTTCCGCGGGGGGTCTATCACGATGACATCTGCATACACGCCCTCTTTCTCATACATCTCCGGCAGCACCTCTTCTGCCTTCCCGACAAAGAACCGGGCATTCTCTATCCCATTTATCTCTGCATTCCGCCTGGCGTCTTCTATGGCCTGCGGCACTATCTCTACTCCATACACCTGCTTGCAGGCCTTTGCCAAAAACAGCGAGATCGTCCCTATCCCGCAGTACAAATCCCAGACCGTCTCCTCGCCCGTCAGCCCGGCGTACTCCAGCGCCTGTCCGTACAGCTTCTTTGTCTGCACCGGATTCACCTGATAAAAGGACAGCGGGGAAATCTGAAAGCACACATCCCCAATCCAGTCGCGAATGTAGCCTTCCCCCCAGAGGATTTTCACTTCTTTCCCCATAATCACATTCGTATTTTCCCTATTCGGGCTGATCGATATGCTGGTCATTCCCGGAATCTTTGTCAGGTCGTCCACCAGCCGGTCTGCCTTAGGCAGCGCTTCCCCGTTCACCACCAGACAGACCAGAATCTCCCCCGTGGAAAAGCCGTTACGGATCAGCACATGCCGCACCAGCCCCCTGCCGGAGGTCTCATCATAGGCGGATATGCCCTCCCGCTCCATGAACTGCAGCACGGTATCCAGCTCCTCCTCATGCACCCTCGGCCCAAGAAAGCATCCGCGGTAGTCGATCACCTCATGGCTTCTCTCCGCATAAAATCCCGCAACAATCCTTCCGTCGGCCCGCTGCCTCACCGGATACTGCGCCTTGTTCCGGTAATGAAACGGCTCCTCCATCCCGATAATCGGCTCCATCGGCGGATTCTTTATTCCGCCGATGCGCTCCAGGCTGTCACGGATCTTCTTCTCCTTAAAGGCCAGCTGCGCAGGATAGCTCATGGCCTGCAGCTGGCATCCGCCGCACCGCTTTGCCACCGGGCATACCGGCTCCACGCGGCAGGGGCTCGGCTCCAGAATCTCCATCAGGCGGGCAAAGGCGTAATTTTTCTTTACCTTCACGGCCCGTGCCCGCACAGTGTCCCCCACAACCGCGTCCTTAATAAACACGGCCATGCCTTCCGCATGGCCGATTCCCATTCCCTCTGTGCTCATATCTTCGACTGTAACAACAAATTCCTGATTTTTCTGCATTCTCTTTTCCTCTTAGCTGCGATTTAATATTCCCCGCTGTTGCGGATATTCGATTCAAACAGCCGGTTATACCCCTGCCACTGGGTATTTCCCTGCGCTCCGGCCAGCGCCTCCTTCATGGTTTCCATCTTTGCATCCGTGTCGTCCGCATAATTCAGCGCAATGGCCTCAGGCAGCGCCGGCTTCTTCGGCGAGCCGTACTCCAGCTCCCCGTGATGGGCCAGGATACAATGCTGCAGCTCGCTGCACAGGCGCTTCGGGAATCCCTGGATACGACGGCACCCAAAGCCAACCAGCTCGCTTCCCATTACGATATGCCCCAGCAGCTGGCCGTCATCGGTATAGTCATTTTCCGGAAAGTTGCTCAGCTCACGCAGCTTGCCCACATCGTGGAAGGCTGCTGCGGTGAACAGCAGATCCTTTTTCAGCATCGGATACTGCTGCACATAAAAGCTGCACAGCTTAACCACGCCCAGAGTATGCTCCAGCAAACCGCCCACAAAGCCGTGATGCACACTCTTCGCCGCAGAATGCTCCTTGAAGGCCTGAACAAAGCCCTCGTTTTTCACAAAATACATCTCGATCAGCTGCTGAAGGTAGGGATTCTTTACCTCTCCCAAATAGCGCATCAGCTCGCTGTACATTTCTTCAATGTCCTTTTCGCTGACCGGCAGATAGTCCTTCGGTTCATACTCTCCTGCACGCGCCCTGCGCACCCTCTTGATGTTCAGCTGCAGGCTTCCCTGGAAGCTGGTCACATCGCCCACAATATCCACATAATCCAACGCCTCAAAATCATCGATTCCCGCGGAACCGGGATCCCAGATCTTGGCATCGATGGTTCCCGTTTTGTCCTGAAGAATCACATTTTCGTATGCGCGGCCATTTTTTGCCACCGCAGACTGTTTGTATTTGCAAAGGTAGATATCCCCCACCTTTTCTCCCTCTTTAAATGTCTCAATAAATTTCATTTTAGCTCCTCTTTCTCTGTCCTTGGCCCAGCTTGCCCTCAAGCTGAACCCGAATCTTTTTTTCGGCATACCCGTCTGCAGTCTGTCTGACCAGCGTAACGTCCAGCGCCGCTCCCGGCTCCTGCCCGTTTAGCTGATTTTCATATTCATCCATGGTGTATACGGCTTCACCGTCCATATACGTAAGGATATCACCTGCGCGTATGCCCGCCAGAAGGGCGGGCGATCCTGCCTCTACCCCTTTTATATAAATTCCCCTGGGAATGTCCGTCTCCTCTGCCATGACCGCGGAAATGGCAGTACCCTGAATACCCATGTACGGCCGTTCCTTATCCTCACAGAGACTCTCCAGCAGATACCATAGATCCTGTACATCCAGAGCTGTCACGGAAATCTGTGTCTGCTGCGGTCCAAAGCCAGGCACGATCAGGCCGATAATCTGGCCGGTCAGATTGAGCAGGACTCCTGTACCATCCGTGCTTCCGGGGATACTTGTGGCAAAGACGGAATATTCCCCGTCCATAATCGTGTTTTTCAGCACAGAAGTAATCATTCCTGAGCCCATCGCTTCGCTGTAGCTCTGGGGACTTCCCAGGGCAATGACCGGCTCTCCCTTTTCTATCCGGTCGCCCACATAAAAATCTGCCGGGCTGATCTGTGCCAGCGCCTGGTCTCCCAGCTCTTCTATCGGCAGCCGGATGACCGAAAGGGAAGAAAACTCGTCTCTCCTAAAGAGCTTTCCCTCCCGCGGGACACCGTCGGCCAGAGTCACAATCAGCGTTTTACCCGCATCCTCCTCATTCAGACTGGCCAATACATATAAATGCTCGTCATCGTTTCCCAGAACAAGCCCGGCCGTCTGCATACGGCTATCATCAAATTTGTTAATCAGTTCTTCTTCTTTGGCGTCTACATAGGCAATGGCCTTTTCCGCCTCCGCTGCCATTGCCACCACGCCCCTGTATCCTGTGCGGTACACATCCATGGCCCACAGTCCCGGGATACTGTCCTCTGTGCCGATGCTCCGCGTCTCTGTCCTTTCGGCAGTTTCCGGCGTTTCCGCCGCTCCCTCATCGGTACGGTTACGCATAAGCACAGCCAGAGCGGCAATCTCCTCTCTGGCCAATGGGTTCGTTATGGAAAATACAACTCCGGCCACTGCACCGAAGAGAATCCCAGATCCGATAATGCGAACCACCCGTTTAAATCCTTTCCGTTTAAAAAATGGTTTCTTTCTAACCTGTTCTTCCCAAAATACGTATTGCTGTTTTTTCGGTTTCTCCACTTGCTGTTCCTCCTGATCCGGCCACACTGCACGGCCGGACGAATCCGTTTTTAGTTTAGCAAAAACTTATGAACAATCTATGAATACTGTTCAAAATACATATTTTGTGATAAAATAACTACAGAATGAATATTTGTCACCGCCAAAAATACAGGAAGAAGTTATGAATCAGAAAGCATTATCCGTTTAGAATACAATAAAATCATCGACCGGCTCACTGCGATGGCCGGCTCCGCACCGGGGAAGGCCCTCTGCCGTTCTCTGACCCCGTCCTGCGATCTTCAGGAGATCCGCCGGATGCAGACAGAGACCAGCGACGCCCTGCGCCGGATTTATCAGAAAGGCAGTCTTTCCTTTTCCGGTGTCACCGATATCCGCGGCTCGCTGAAGCGTCTGGAGATCGGCAGTACCCTGGGAATAGACGAGCTGCTCAGGGTCTGCAGCCTGCTGGAAAACTGCTCCCGCGTAAAGGCTTATTCACGGGGAGATGTGGCCGAGGGCGAGGAGGATTCCCTGGATGCGCTGTTCTCCGCCCTTGCCCCGCTGACTCCGGTAGCCGCCGAGATACGCCGGTGCATTCTCTCCGAGGATGAGATAGCCGACGACGCGAGTGCCAACTTAAAGCAGATCCGCCGCCAGATGACGCTGACCAATGAGCGCATCCGCTCCCAGCTGACCTCTATGGTTAACGGCTCTGCCCGCACCTATCTGCAGGACGCCGTGATCACCATGCGCGACGGTCGGTACTGCCTGCCGGTAAAGACCGAACACAAAGGGCAGGTTCCCGGTATGGTTCACGACCAGTCCTCCACCGGCTCCACGCTCTTTGTCGAGCCAATGGCTGTTGTGCGGATGAACAACGAGCTTCGGGAGCTGGAGCTGAAGGAGGCCAAGGAGATCGAGGTCATTCTGGCTACCTTGAGCCAGCTGGCCGGCGAGCACACCGAGGAGCTGCATACCGACGTGACCGTATTGATCGAGCTGGATTTTATTTTTGCAAGGGCACAGCTTTCCAAGAGCTACCAGGGTTCCGAACCGGTCTATAATGAGGAAGGGCGTATCCGGATTAAAAAGGGCCGTCATCCTCTTCTCGATCCCAAAAAGGTGGTTCCCGTGGATATCCGTCTGGGTGAGGATTTTCAGCTGCTGGTCATCTCCGGCCCCAACACCGGAGGCAAGACCGTTTCCCTGAAAACCGTAGGTCTGTTCTCCCTGATGGGCCAGTCCGGCCTGCATATTCCGGCCTTTGACCGGTCAGAGCTTGCCCTGTTCACCGAAATCTTTGCGGACATTGGGGATGAGCAGAGTATTGAGCAGAGCCTCAGTACCTTCTCCTCCCATATGACCAATATTGTTTCCTTCTGGGAAAATGCCGATGAAAAATCCCTTGTGCTGTTTGACGAGCTGGGCGCAGGTACCGATCCCACCGAGGGCGCCGCATTGGCCATCGCCATTCTCTCCAGCCTGCACCGCCGGGGGATACGCACCATCGCCACCACCCATTACAGCGAGCTGAAGGTCTTTGCCCTCTCCACTCCGGGTGTGGAAAACGGCTGCTGCGAATTTAACGTAGAGACCCTGCGTCCCACCTATCGCCTGCTGATCGGCGTTCCCGGAAAGAGCAACGCCTTTGCTATTTCGGAAAAGCTCGGCCTGCCTGCCTATATCATTGAGGAGGCCAGGGGCTATATCGGAAAACAAGACGAGAGCTTTGAGGACGTAATTGCCGGCCTGGAGGACAGCCGTGCAGCCATCGAGCAGGAGCACGAACAGCTGGAGAGCACCCGGCAGGATGTGGAGCAGCTGAAACAGCGCCTGGCACGCAAAGAGGAGCGGCTGGAAAACAGCCGGGAGACAATTCTGCGCGAAGCCCGCGAGGAGGCCCGCAAAATCCTCCAGGAGGCCAAGGATTACGCCGACGAAACCATCCGCAACTTCCACAAATACAGCCAGGAATCCGGTACGGCCAAACGGATGGAGCAGGAGCGTACAAAGCTGCGTGAGCAGCTGTCCAAGGTATCCGCCAGGACAGAGCTGAAGGAAAAGAAACCGAAAAAAGAGCTGTCCGCTAAGGATCTGCATCTCGGCGACACCGTAAAGGTGCTCAGTATGAACCTGCAGGGCACGGTAAGCACTCTGCCCAACCAGAAGGGCGACCTGTTTGTCCAGATGGGCATTCTCCGCTCCCAGGTGAACATCCGCGATCTGGAAAAAATCGAAGAAAGCCCGAACAGGGGCCCGACCTTCCAGAAAACCGGAACCGGTAAAATCAAGATGTCCAAGTCCGCCTCCGTTTCCATGGAAATCAATCTTCTGGGAAAAACCGTGGATGAGGCTCTGTCTGAGCTGGACAAATATCTGGACGATGCCTACATCGCCCACCTGCCCAGCGTCCGCGTCGTACATGGCAAAGGCACCGGAGCGCTGCGCAAGGCCGTACACAATTATCTGCGGAAGCTGAAATATGTAAAAAGCTACCGTCTCGGCGAATTCGGTGAAGGAGATGCCGGAGTAACTATTGTAGAATTTAAGTAAATACAACACGGGAGATGAAGCTAATGATCAACCGGCAGAAAATCATGATCGTCGATGACGACGCCAATATCGCACAATTGATCTCACTCTACCTGACCAAAGAGTGCTTTGAGACCAGGACCGTCTATGACGGGGAATCCGCTATCCGGGAATTCGACTCCTACCAGCCCAATCTGATCCTTCTGGATCTGATGCTTCCCGGCATGGACGGCTATCAGGTCTGCCGCCAGCTCAGGACCCATTCTTCTGTGCCGATTATTATGCTCTCCGCCAAGGGCGAGATTTTCGACAAGGTGCTGGGGCTGGAGCTGGGCGCGGACGACTATATCATCAAGCCCTTTGATTCCAAGGAGCTGGTGGCCCGGGTAAAGGCTGTGCTCAGGCGTTTTCAGCCGGACAAGTCCGTCGCCGCCAAGCCCACCGGAAAATATGTGGAATACCCTGATCTGATTGTGAATCAGACCAACTACTCCGTCACCTATAAAGGCAAGGACGTGGATATGCCGCCCAAGGAGCTGGAGCTGCTGTATTTCCTCGCAGCCTCTCCCAATCAGGTATTCACCCGCGAACAGCTTCTGGATCACATCTGGGGCTACGAGTATATTGGCGATACCCGGACCGTAGACGTACATATCAAGCGGCTTCGGGAAAAAATTAAAGATACAGATCAATGGTCACTGGCAACTGTATGGGGAATCGGCTACAAATTCGAGGTGAAAAACCGATGAAGCTTTCCAGCTTTCAAAAAATGCTGTTTTCGTATCTGTTGTTTGTCCTGATCAGCTGCCTGGGGATCCGGATAATTATGCCTCCCATCGTAACAAATAATCTGATGGAAGAGAATGCGGAAGATATCTACTGTGAAGCGACGGATATCGCTTCCAGTAAAAGTGTTATCTCTTATATGACTGACTACTCCGGTGACCTGGCGGAGCTTTCAGCAAGCCTTACCGCGATGAGCGCATATCCCCACGGCCAGATCTGGGTGATCGACCCATCCGGTCTTGTTTTGCTGAGCACCGATCCCTCCTCTTCATCCCAGAGCCAGCTTTTTATTCCTGATTTTGAATCACTTTCTCTGGACAGCTCCTATTATCAGGTCGGTACGTTTCACCGCTCCTTCACGGAAAAAACCCTCAGTGTTCTGGCTCCGGTCATCTCCGATTACCAGACGCTGGGCTATATTGCCGTCCATTATCCGTTAAGCCACTTTTCATCAGAAAAAGGGTCTGCCCTGACCTCCTGCTACATTACCGCACTGATTATTCTTCTGCTGTCTTCCCTGCTGGTCCTTGCCGTGTACATTATTTTCTATCGTCCGCTTAAGCTGACGCTGAATACGGCCGGAGAATTTGCCAACGGAAATCTCAACTGTCCGGTTCCCTATACGGACAGCTCAGAGTTCGGCCAGCTGTGTACCACCATGAAGGATATAGCCGGAGCTCTGGGCGACTCCGGAGAATCCCGTCGGGATCTGATTTCTAATATTTCCCATGACCTGCGCTCGCCCCTGACCTCCATCATGGGATATGTGGAAGCCATATTAGACAAAACGATTCCCCCGGAAATGCAGGAGCGCTATCTGAAAATCGTACTTTCTGAGGCGGAACGGCTGAACCGGCTGGCCAACAGCCTGCTCACCCTGTCCCAGTACGACGACCAGAAATTTGTTCTGGAATACTCCAGCTTTGATATCAATACTCTGCTGCGGGAGACGGCCGTTTCCTTTGAGGGGATCTGTACCTCCCGGGAAATCACGATTCGCCTGAATACGGATGAACCGCAGATGATGGTTTACGCTGACCGGGAAAAAATCCATCAGGCAGTCTATAATCTTCTGGATAATGCAATAAAATTCAGCCACGACTGCTCTGCCGTGGATATCGATGTCACCTCCCGGAAAAATAAAGTACTGGTATCCATAAAGGACAGCGGGATTGGAATTGCTCAGGAAAATATTGCCAAGATATGGGATCGATTTTACAAAACCGACCGCTCCCGGGGCCGCAACAAGAACGGAACCGGCCTTGGGCTGGCTATTGTAAAAGAAATCATCCAGGCCCACGGGGAGTCCGTGGATGTGATCAGCACCCTGGATGAAGGTTCAGATTTTGTTTTTACGCTGACGCGGACACAGGAAGAAGAGTAGCTATAGCTCCACTCTTCCCTCCAGTGCGCGCAAAAGCGTCATTTCGTCGATATACTCCAGATCTCCGCCTACCGGCACGCCGCTGGCGATCCGGCTCACCCGGATTCCCGTAGGCTTGATCAGTTTGCTCAGATACATTGCCGTCGTTTCGCCCTCCAGACTGGAGTTGGTGGCGATGATCACCTCGTTCACCTCGCCCTGAAGGCGCTGCATCAGCTCCTTTAGCCGGATATCTCCCGGGCCTATGCCCAGCATGGGAGAAATTGCCCCATGGAGCACGTGGTATACGCCCTCATATT
>JAHZHG010000007.1:0-16142 GCA_019420425.1 Clostridiales bacterium | reverse complement strand
TAAGCTGCCAGATCTCTGGTGTTTTCCACCACCATAATGGTTTTTTGATCCCTTGAGGGATTGCTGCATATCGGGCAAAGCTCCTGATCAGTCATTGTACAGCACTGCTTACAGTAGCGGATATTTTTCCGCGCGCTTAAAATCGCCGCAGAAAGCTTTTCCACCTGATCCTCCGGCATGTGCACAATGTGAAAGGCCAGCCGCTGGGCAGACTTCCCGCCAATTCCCGGAAGAGCGGAGAGCTGCTCGATCAGAGCGGTCATCTGACTTCCATAGTAATCCATCTAATTTATTCCTTCTTCCATTCTGCCGCAGGGGCTTTGTATCACGGGAAAGCCTTTCCCCTGATATTAAAATCCAAATCCGCCTCCAAGGCCGCCCAGACCGCCGGTCAGCTTTGCCATGGTAGATGCCGCTTCCTCCTCCATCTTACGGAGCGCTTCGTTGGTTGCGGCCATGATCAGATCCTCCAGCATTTCGATGTCGTCGGGGTCAACGACCTCCTCGGACAGCTTTACCTTTGTTACCTCTTTTTTTCCGGAGACGGTTACTTCAACGGCTCCGCCGCCGGCTGCCGCCGTAAATTCCTTTTCTTCGAGAGCCTTCTGGTTTTCCTCCATCTGGCGCTGCATTTTCTGCGCCTGCTTCATCAGATTATTCATGTTTCCCGGCATTCCTCCCGGAAATCCACCTCGTTTAGCCATGATTACTTCCTCCTAGTCTTCTATTTCCACATCCATGTGGACAAATTCATGAATAGCAGCATCCACATCGATCGATGACAGCCGGGCCTTCTGAATTCCCTCATCCTCGGCCAGAAGGAACTGTACCTCCACCGCCTTGCCCAGCTTGTCGCTGATGATCCGTTCCAATGCTGTTTTATATTCTACATTATGAATATATGATTCTGCAAGAAAATCTGCAAAAACAACGTACAGGCGGTTATCCTCCTCGGAAGAGGAATTGAATTTCGGCTCGGCAGCGGCAAGTACATAACGGAAGCGGCCTTCCGTTTCTCCAACGATACTGCGCCACATGGCTTTGATCTGCTGAAGATCCCTGGGCGCCGCTTTAACCGGATATAAATCCGCCGGCGATCCCCAGGCTTCCCGACCCGACGCTCCGCCCGGCTGACCATTCCAACCGCCCTGGCCCGGCATACTGCCCGGCTGCATTCCGTTTACGCCCTGGTTCGCCGCACCGCTACCTGGCTGGCCGTTCCCGTCTCCCTGATCCGGCATACTGCCCGGCTGGCCATTCCAGCTTCCCTGACCCGGCACAGCGCCTGGCTGGCTATTCCAGCTTCCCTGACTCGGCATACTGCCCGGCTGGCCATTCCAGCTTCCCCGGCCGGACCAACCGGTCTGCCCTGGAGCTCCGCCTCCTAACATGCCCTGTGCGGCCATCTGCTCCAGTCTGCGCAGCCGCTCCATCACGGACAGTTCATCGCTCTCTGTCTCCGGCCTGCACAGCTTGATCAGCGCCACCTCTACCGCCACCCGTTTGTTCGAGGACTGCCGGATCTGATTTGCCAGCTCCGACAGCACGCGGATGTAGCGCATCAGCGTGTCGCTGCGCACCATGCCCGCTTCCTCTTTCAGTGCCTCCAGATTCTCCGTCGAAACATCCAGCACATCCTCCATCTTATCCGAGGCCTTCACCAGCATCAGGTTCCGCAGATACCAGGTAAAGTCGTTGACAAACTGCCCCAGATCCCGTCCCTGCATAACCAGCTCATCCAGATAGGAAATCATCCCCACCACGTCCTGCCTGAGTACGCGCCTGAGCATTTCGCTGAACACATCCATGTCCACCGCGCCCAGCACCTCCAGCACATGGTCGTACGTCAGCTTCTCTCCCAGATAAAACGCAATACACTGATCCAGCAGACTCAGCGCGTCACGCATGGAGCCGTCCGCCTTCTTGGCGATGTAGCGCAGCGCCTTTTCCTCAGTCTCCACACCCTCCTGCCTGGTCAGCTCCTCCAGATGGGCCTGAATCTCCGCTATGGAAATTCGTCTGAAATCATACCTCTGACACCTGGAAAGAATCGTTACCGGTATCTTGTGGGCCTCCGTAGTAGCCAGAATAAAGATCACATAGGAAGGAGGTTCCTCCAGCGTCTTCAGCAGCGCATTGAACGCCCCTATTGACAGCATATGAACCTCATCGATAATGTATACCTTATACCGGCCGCTTGCCGGACGGTAGGACACCTCCTCCCGGATTTCCCGGATATTGTCCACACCGTTGTTGGACGCCGCATCAATCTCGATCACATTCATCGATGCCCCGGCTGCAATTGCCCTGCAGGAGGCACAGGTATGACAGGGGTTTCCGTCCACCGGATGCTCGCAGTTCACCGCCTTGGCAAAGAGCTTGGCGACGGATGTCTTTCCCGTTCCCCGTGTTCCGCAGAACAGATAGGCATGACCTATCCGATCCGCGGCAATCTGATTTTTCAGCGTAGTTACAATATGATCCTGACCCTTCACCTCAGTGAAGGAGTCAGGACGAAATTTGCGATATAAAGCCGTATAGCTCATAAATTAATCACCAAAACTGATGCCCAGCTGTTTTGCCTCTTTAATAATCTGGTCTTTCGGGGAAACCATCTTCAGCTTGCCTGCGCATTCTGCCAGAGGAACCTTCTTGGTCTTTCCATTTACAATGCCGACCATATAGCCATATTCCTCATTGATAATCAGCTCCGCTGCTGCCGCTCCCAGTCTGGAAGAGAGCACACGGTCATACGGACAGGGACTGCCGCCGCGCTGAATGTGGCCGGGTACGGTAATGCGAACCTCTGTGCCTATTTTCTCCTCGATCTGTGCTGCGACCTCGTAGGCAACGGAAGGATAGGTTTTCTTCTCCAGCAGCTTTTTCAGCTCCTTTTTATCCATCTTGGCTTTTTCCTTGGAGATCGCGCCCTCTGCCACGGCGAGAACGGTAAAGCCCTTGCCCTGATGGGTGCGCTTGTTGATCGCGTCTACTACCTTGTCAATATCGTAGGGAATCTCCGGTAAAAGAATAATATCTGCGCCGCCTGCAATACCCGAATAAAGGGTCAGCCAGCCAACCTTGTGTCCCATAACCTCCACAATAAATACGCGGTTATGCGAGGATGCTGTTGTGTGAATACAGTCGATGGCGTCAGTCGCGATGTTCACCGCGCTCTGGAAGCCGAAGGTCATATCTGTTCCCCAGATATCGTTGTCAATCGTCTTGGGCAGATGGATGATGTTCAGCCCTTCCTCGCGAAGCAGATTTGCCGTCTTCTGGGTTCCGTTTCCGCCCAGGATAACGAGACAGTCGAGACGCAGCTTGTAATAGTTCTGCTTCATCGCTTCTACCTTGTCCAGTCCCTTTTCATCCGGCACGCGCATCAGCTTGAACGGCTGACGGGAGGAACCCAGGATCGTGCCGCCCTTGGTCAGAATACCGGAAAATTCCTTCGGGGAGAGGAGACGGTAATCTCCGTAAATCAGGCCCTTATAGCCATTCAGAAAGCCGTAAACCTCAAGCTCGTCCACACTGGAAGCCAGTCCCTTTACCACACCGCGCATAGTCGCATTCAATGCCTGGCAGTCGCCGCCGCTGGTCAGTAAACCTATACGTTTCATTTTGTCACACCCTATCCTTTTTATTTATTTTTCCACAGCAAAATTACTAATATAAATAGTATAGCTTATTTCTGTTCATTTTTCCAGTATCATGGTATAATAAATACAAACTTTTGCTATTTCCGTAACTGGTCAGGCCCGAGTCCCGCTTTTGCGGCCACGCGGCAAATACGCGGCCCGGAATTGCTCCGAAGCCGTTTATCCTTCATCCCTACTAAAGGAGGTTTATCCATGCTGGAAAAAATAGATCTGTCACAGACCCTGGACAAGCAGGACGCCAAGCTTATGCTGGACGAACTGACGCTAAAGCTTGCTTCCCTGCAGAGAGAATGCCGTGAGCTTGGTATTCCGGTAATTTTTGCCTTTGAAGGGCCAGGCGCTTCAGGCAAGAGCACACAGATTAATCAACTTATCCATGCATTTGACCCCAGGGGCTTTCAGGTCTTTGCTTCCCAGCGGCTCACCGAGGAGGACAGACGCCATTCTCTGCTCTGGCGCTTCTGGATCAAGACGCCCGCCAAAGGCCGTATCGCCGTCTTTGACTGCAGCTGGTACAGGAATCTCATTCTTGACCGTTTCTCCGGCGATGTTGGAGAAAGCCGGGCAGAAACCGTATTGGAAGACATCAAAAATTTTGAACAGCAGCTGACCGCTGACGGTACGCTCATCGTTAAATTTTATCTTCATATCAGCCAGAAGGAGCAGAAGAAGCGCCTGCGCCTGCTGCGGTCCTCAAAGAAAACCGCCTGGCGGGTTTCGGAGCTGGATATCCGCTGCTGCAAGCATTACGACGATTACCTGAAGCTGGCCGACCGCGTACTGGTTAACACCGACTTTGACTTCTGCCCATGGACAATTGTAGAGGCCAATGACCGTGCCTATGCCGCCGTCCGCATCGCCGCGGTGGCCGCAGAGCGCATGTCTCACGCCATCGAGCAGAAGAAGGCCATCCTTGCCGGGCGTGCGGAAGATATTTCCCTGCCTCAGGCCGCCCTGCCCGCCTGTGAGGGCACCCAGGTATTGTCTCAGGTGGATTTAAGCCCCTCCATTTCCCGCGACGTATACCGGGAAAAGCTCAAAAAGCTTCAGAAAAAGCTGGCTCTCCTGCACAGTGAGCTGCACAAACAGAATGTGCCCGTAGTGCTGGCCTTTGAGGGCTGGGATGCCGCCGGCAAGGGCGGTGCGATCAAGCGCCTGACCGAAGCCTTGGATCCCTGCGGCTATCAGGTTAATCCCACTGCTTCTCCAAATGACATTGAACGCCAGCATCACTATCTCTGGCGTTTCTGGATAAACATGCCCAAGTCCGGGCACATCGCCATCTTTGACCGCACCTGGTATGGCCGGGTCATGGTGGAGCGAATCGAAGGCTTCTGCTCAGAGAACGAATGGAAACGGGCTTATCAGGAAATCAACGCTATGGAGTCCCATCTGGCCAATGCCGGAACCATTATTCTCAAATTCTGGCTGCATATCGACAAAGACGAGCAGGAACGCCGGTTCAACGAACGGATGAACACACCGGAAAAGCGCTGGAAAATCACAGACGAGGACTGGAGAAACCGGGAAAAATGGGATCAGTATGAGGAAGCGGTAAATGAAATGCTGCTGCGCACCTCTACTCCCCATGCTCCGTGGATCGTCATCGAAGGAAATGACAAATATTATGCCCGCATTAAGGTACTGAAAACCGTTATCGACGCACTGGAAAAGCGGCTCGATTAAAAGGAGTTGCCCAATGAACAAATCTCTCACTGTCCCGATAACGGCAGAGCAGTCCGGCAAGACAGTTTCCGTTCTGCTCCGCCAGGAGCTTCATTTTACCAGGCGTCAGATCAGCCAGTTAAAGTTCCGGGAAAACGGCATTCTGCTGAACGGCTGCCAGGCGAGAGTGAATCAGCTCCTGCAGGCCGGGGATCTGCTGGAAATCCGTTTTGAAGAGTCTCGCCCTCCCTCCTCCCTTCTGCTGCCCGCAGAGGGGAGTCTTGACGTTCTGTACGAAGACGGCGATGTCCTTGCGGTCAGCAAGCCGCCCACCATTCCCACCCATCCTTCCGGGCGGTATTATCAGAACTCTCTCTGCAACCTGGTTTTGGCCCATGCGCTGGATCAGGGCGAGGATGCCATGATCCGGCCTGTAGGGCGTCTGGATCTGGAGACCTCCGGTATTGTTCTATTTGCCAAGAGTCAGGTTGCCGCCGCACGGCTATTTGCCCAGCGAAAAGACGGGCGGTGCCAGAAAACCTATCTGGCTCTGGCGGAGGGACAATTTTTAGAAAAGGGGGGCTGCATCCGCGAGCCTGTCGGGCCGGGCCCCGGAGGAAAAGGACGCGACCGGATAAAGATGCAGGTCTGTCCGGAGGGCAAGTCTGCGGTCACTTTTTATGAAGTCGTCCGCCAATATTCCGGCTTTGCCCTTATCCGCCTTTGCCTGGGCACCGGACGCACACATCAGATCCGGGTGCACATGGCGTGGCTTGGACATCCGCTTCTGGGGGATCAGCTGTATAATTCCCGCCGCATCAGCGGTATGACGCCTTCCGGTGCGCCCACAGCCATAGGAAGCCTTCCCTCATTTGGACGGGCGGCGCTGCATGCGGGGCAGCTCAGCTTCATTCAGCCCTTCACTGGGGAATCCCTTACTGTTCAGGCGCCTTTTCCGGAGGATTTCCGGAATGCTTTAACGGAACAATAAAAAACAACGCACTCTCCGCTCTCTGGGGAATGCGCTGTTATGCCCGGTTTATTTTGCTGCGATAACCTCAACCTCCAGCAGTACATCCTTCGGCAGCCTTGCTACCTCGACGCAGGATCTTGCCGGAAACGGCTGGGTGAAATACTGCTCATAGATGCCGTTGATCGTGGCAAAGTCGTTCATTTCTTTAATAAAAACCGTTGTTTTTACTACCTGGCTCATGGAATAACCGGCATCCTCCAGAAGACCGGTCAGGTTTTTAAATACCTGATGTGCCTGAGCCTCTACTCCTTCTGCGATAACGCCGGAAGACGGATCTACGGGAATAACGCCGGAAGTATACAGCACATTGCCAAGCGCAATTGCCTGGGAATATGGGCCGATGGCGGCAGGTGCTTTATTGCTGGATATTGCTTTCATCTTATCATGCCTCCTAAGTTGTTTTTCCTAATCATACCACTAAAGTTTGGAAAAGTATACTGCCGTTTTTGCTCTCCCTCGCCATACTGCATACAAAAACCCTCCGAACTGGCGCTTCCGCCAGCCCGGAGGATTCCGTACGTCTTATTTTTTTGCTACATCCAGACGCGCTACCGCACGCTTCAGCGCCAGCTCTGCTCTGGACAAATCGATCTTCGGATCTTTGTTCTGCAGCCTGCGCAGCGCACGCTCCTCGGCTTCTTTCGCCCGGTTGATATCGATTTCCTCCGGCCACTCGGCTACCTCTGCCATCAGAACCACCTTCTCCGGCAAAATTTCCATAAATCCGGAATGCACGGCAGCTACCCGCTTGCCGTTCTCCTCGTGAATCGTCACCGCACCCGGCTCCACAATAACGGTCATCGGCACGTGCTTTTTGTATACGCCGATCTCCCCGTTCAAGGTCGTAAGCTCAACCATAGCGGCTTTTCCCCGATAAAACACACGGTCCGGCGATATAATCTCCAGATCAAAAAATTTATCGTCTGCCATACGCTCACCCCTTACTTCATCCGGGCAACAACTTCGTCAATTGTACCTGCATTCAGGAAATAGCTCTCCGGAATATCGTCATGCTTGCCTTCCAGGATCTCCTTGAAGCCGCGTACCGTCTCGCTCAGCGGCACATATTTACCCTCTACGCCGGTAAACTGTACGGCTACAAAGAACGGCTGGGACAGGAAACGCTGAATCTTTCTGGCCCGGCTTACGATCAGCTTGTCTTCCTCAGACAGCTCATCCATACCAAGGATTGCAATGATATCCTGCAGTTCTTTATATTTCTGAAGGATTTCCTGCACGCCGCGGGCTACCTTGTAGTGCTCGTCACCCACGATACGCGGGTCGAGGATACGGGAGGTGGACTCCAACGGGTCTACTGCCGGATAAATACCCAGCTCTGCGATGGAACGGGAAAGTACCGTGGTCGCATCCAGATGGGCAAACGTGGTTGCCGGCGCCGGGTCGGTCAGGTCGTCGGCCGGCACGTAAACTGCCTGTACGGACGTAATGGAGCCGTGCTTTGTGGAGGTGATACGCTCCTGCAAAGCGCCCATCTCCGTCTGCAGCGTGGGCTGATAACCTACGGCTGAAGGCATACGTCCCAGAAGTGCGGACACCTCGGAACCTGCCTGTGTGAAACGGAAAATATTGTCGATGAACAGCAGCACGTCCTTTCCGCCTTCGTCACGGAAGTTCTCCGCCATGGTCAGGCCGGTCAGGCCGACACGCATTCTGGCTCCGGGCGGCTCGTTCATCTGTCCGAATACCATCGTTGTTTTATTGATAACTCCGGATTCCTGCATCTCGTAATACAGGTCGTTTCCTTCACGGGTACGCTCGCCTACGCCGGTAAATACGGAATATCCGCCGTGCTCTGTGGCAATGTTACGGATCAATTCCTGAATCAGTACCGTTTTTCCTACGCCGGCGCCGCCGAACAGACCAATCTTTCCGCCCTTCTGATAGGGGCAGAGCAGGTCAACGACCTTGATACCGGTTTCCAGTACCTCTGCTGAGGTAGACTGTTCCTCAAATGACGGTGCTTTGCGATGAATCGGCAGCCGTTTCACATCGGTAAGCGGCTCCTTCTCATCAATTACATCACCGGTAACATTAAAAATACGTCCCAGGGTCTTTTCCCCTACCGGCACGGAAATGGGGCCGCCGGTGGCAACCGCATCCATTCCCCTTACCAGTCCGTCCGTGGGACCCATGGCAATACATCTTACGGTATCGTCGCCCAGATGCTGGGCAACCTCTACTACCAGGGTTTCCTGATTCTGTCTTGTAATATGGATTGCTTCATATATCTCCGGAAGCTTGCCCTCCGGGAATTTAATGTCCAGTACAGCACCAATGATCTGAGTGATTTTCCCTTTGTTTACTTCTGACATGGTTCTTTTCTCACTCCTTATATTATTTGGCGGCCGTCAACAGCCGCGCAGCTTTTCTGCAAAGCCGTCTGCATCAGTTGATTGCATTCGCACCTGCAATGATCTCCGTCAATTCCTGAGTGATCGAGCCCTGTCTTGCACGGTTATACTGCAAGGACAGCTTTTCGATCATTTCCTCGGCATTGCTGGTGGCAGAATCCATCGCCTGCATTCTGGCGCCGTTTTCACTGGCTACCGCTTCCACAAATGCGCCGTACAAAATACTGGTCACATACTTGGGAATAATAATATCCAGCGCTTCTTCCTCCCTGGGCTCGTAGTTCATCAGCGCTTCGGCCGCCTTCTGCCCGCCCTCGGCCAGCTCCTCCTCGGAAAACTCCACCGGAAGCAGCTTTAACAGCTTCGGCTCATGCACCACAGTGTTTTTGAAAGAAGTATACGCCACATAAATTTCTCCGAATTCTCCAGCTGAAAATCCATCCAGCACTGTTTTACAGATTTCCCTGGCATCGGAGTGCATGGGCTGGTTGATTACCTCGCTGTAATCCTCAGCCACCGGATACCCCTTGCGTTCCAGGGCCTCTTTTCCCTTATGGCCTACCGTATAGACGATCGTATCCTCCGGCTTCCAGCCTGCTCCTGTCACCATTTTAATGACGTTCGCATTGTAGCCGCCGGCCAGACCTCTGTTGGACGTGACCACGATCACCGCCCGTTTTTCAGAAGCGCCCTTTTTCAGGTAGGGATGATCAATATTCCCTGACCTGGCCAGCATGGAGGTTACCGTCTCGTACATTTTCGTAAAATACGGTTTTGCCAGTTCCGCACGGGTCCTTGTCTTTTGCAGCTTCACGGTAGATACCAGCTTCATCGCCTTTGTAATCTGCTGCGTACTGGTAATACTGCTTTTCCGCCGCTTAATGTCTCTCATGGAGGCCATAACAATTCACCCTTTCCTTCCGAATCAGCCGGCTTATTTAAAGCTTGCCTTAAATTCCTCGATGGCTGCCTTCAGGGCTGCTTCATTTTCTTCGGAAATCTGTTTTTCTGCTGCGATCTTTTCCGGAATCTCCGGATATTTGGTGTCAAGGAACTCGAACAGCTCCTTCTCAAACCGGAGAATATCTCCAACTGCTATGTCAAGCAGATATTTCTTAGTTGCCGCATAGATGATGATTACCTGATACTGTACGGGCATGGGCTGATACTGGGGCTGCTTCAGAATCTCCCGGATGCGCTCACCCTGGGCCAGCTTCTCCTTTGTATCTGCGTCCAGCTCGGAACCAAACTGGGAGAATGCCGCCAGCTCGCGGTACTGGGCCAGCTCCACACGGATGGGGGCCGCAATCTTCTTCATGGCCTTGATCTGTGCCGCGCCGCCTACACGGGATACGGAAAGACCGGCGTTAACTGCCGGGCGAAAACCGGAGTTAAACATTTCTGTTTCCAGATAAATCTGACCGTCGGTAATGGAAATTACATTGGTCGGGATATATGCGGATACGTCGCCTGCCTGGGTCTCGATAACCGGCAGGGCGGTCAGGGAACCGCCGCCCAGGCTGTCGTTTAGCTTTGCCGCACGCTCCAGCAGTCTGGAATGCAGGTAGAATACGTCTCCCGGATAAGCCTCACGTCCTGGCGGACGCTTCAGCAGCAGAGACAGGGTACGGTAGGCAGCCGCATGCTTGGACAGGTCGTCATAGACAACCAGCACGTCCTGGCCGTTCTCCATCCACTCTTCTCCGATTGCACAGCCGGAATACGGCGCGATATACTGCAGCGGAGCCAGCTCGCTGGCTGTAGCCGCTACTACCGTGGTATAGTCCATTGCTCCGTACTCTTCCAGTGTCTTTACAATATTGGCAACGGTAGAGGCCTTCTGACCGATTGCCACATAGATACATTTTACGCCCTGGCCCTTCTGGTTGATGATGGTATCGATGGCAATTGCCGTTTTACCGGTCTGGCGGTCGCCGATGATCAGCTCTCGCTGTCCTCTTCCGATGGGAACCATGGAGTCGATTGCCTTGATACCGGTCTGCAGCGGGGTATCTACGGATTTTCTGGAAATAACGCCGGATGCCACACGCTCGATCTGACGGTACTTATCGGCCTGAATCGGGCCCTTGCCGTCGATGGGCTGTCCCAGTGCATTCACTACACGGCCAAGCATTCCGTCGCCCACGGGAACCTCTACTACACGGCCCGTGGTTTTAACCATATCACCCTCACTGATGCTGGTGGAATCACCCAGAAGAACGGCACCAACGTTGTCCTCCTCCAGGTTCAGCACCATGCCGTAAACCTCTCCCGGAAACTCCAGAAGCTCTCCCTGCATGGCGCTCTCCAGACCATGAATACGGGCAATACCGTCTGCAACCTGGATTACCGTGCCGGTGTCGGACGTGGTAATCTCTGAGGAATAGCGCTTGATCTGTTCTTTAATCACGGAACTGATTTCCTCTGGTCTTAAATTCATGAGGCCTGTACACCTTCTTTCTCGCTTTTTAGTGAAATCTTCATCAGCTCGGCGGTGAGCCGGGAAAGCTTTGTCTTAACACTGCTGTCCACCACCCGGTCGCCGATGCGGATAACCGCTCCGCCGATCAGGCTCTCATCCACCGCATAGTCGATTTCCATTGTCTCATAGCTGGTCGTGGCGATGAGCCTCTGCTCAATCTGCTTTTTCCAGCTCTCGGATAAGGGAGCTGCGGAGACAACCGACGCAATCCCTATTTTCTTGTATTCCTTTACCCTTGCGGTAAACCAGGCAAAGATCGCGGGCAATTCCTTATACCGCTCCTTTGTCACAACAATCTTTAAAAATCCAGTCAGTTCATCGGAAACCCTGCCCTTAAAAATCCCATCCAGCAGCTCCAGCTTTTCTTCCTTGGGAATCTTTGGGTGGGTCATCACCTTGGTAAAATCCTGATTTTCCTCTAATATCTGACTGACTGCAGATACTTCTTCCATCAATTCGTCAATCCGGTTCTCTTCCACAGCCAGCTCAAACAACGCATTTCCATATACCTGGGATGCTAACTTAGCCATGTCTGATCACCTATTTCCTTCAATGTGTCCTCAAGCAACGAATCCTGGATCTGTGTATTCATCTGGGCACCTACCACCTTGGCTGCCATCAGAGACGCTACCTGGATCATCTCCTGCTTCATCTCGTCTGCCGCTTTCTTGCGCTCCAGTTCAACCTGGCGGTTTGCACGGTCAATGATCCGTGCGGCCTCAGCCTTGGCCTCCTCCACAATCCTTGCTTCGTTGTCCAGCGCTTTCTTTCTGGCATCCGCAAGAATCTGGTCAGCCTCTTTCTGAATCTCCTTTAATTTCGCCTCATAATCCGCCTTCAGCGCTGCCGCGTCTGCTTTGTCCTTCGCCGCGGAATCAATGTTGTCCTTGATCCGCTCTTCACGCTTTTTCAGCATATTCTTTACCGGGTTAAACAGTAAATAGGATAAAAACGTGAACATGACAAAAACAGCAATCATGGTCAGCACCGTATCGTGGATCAGCTGGGCGTCGAGGTTAAATAACCGTTCCAAGACTTCGCCTCCTTCTCTGTTCCTGCTCCGGTACGGTAAACTCTATATAATATAGATCAAAGTTTTCCGATCAGCGGATTTGCAAACAACAGGATGAATGCGATAGCCAGACCGTAAAGACCGGTCGTCTCGGCAACTGCCTGTCCAAGAAGCATGGTAGAGGTGATGTCACCCTTTGCACCCGGGTTGCGGCCTACTGCTGCTGCGCCGTGGCCCGCCGCGATACCCTGACCAATACCAGGACCTACACCGGCGATCAGTGCCAGGCCTGCTCCGATTGCTGAACACGCTAATACTAAACCTTCGTTTGTAATCATAATGATTTCCTCCTGATAATATAATAATTAAGCTTCAATTGTAACCAGTGTAACCAAATACAGCCAAATCCGCTGCTATTCCTCCGACGGCCATTTCTGCGCCGTGAATACCATGGTCAGCATACAGAATACGTATGTCTGGATCGCGCCGGAAAACAGATCGAAATAAATGTGCAGAAATCCCGGCCAACCGATAGCAATGTTGGAAAGCAGCGCATAAATCAGCGCCATCATTACTGTTCCTGACAATACGTTTCCAAACAAACGCAGGGATAGCGAGAACGGTACTGCAATTTCACCGATCAGATTGATGGGGAACAAAAACGGCAGCGGTTTGAACAAATCTGTAAATGCCCCGAATTTATTATACTTGACATTGTTAAACTGAATGATACAAAACGTCAGTATTCCTAAGGGCAGCGTCACGCCATAATCCGCTGTCGGAGGCCTCAGCCCAAACAGGCCTGAGATATTGCTGAGAAAAATAAACAGGAAGAGGGTTCCGATGTAATTTATATATTTCTTCGCGCGGGACCCCATATTACTGTGAACCATTTTCTCCAGCATCTCCACGCCCAGCTCAACCACATTCTGGAACCCGGTCGGATATTCCTGGGGATGATTCATCTTGACCCTGACTGCTATGGCAAGCAGCAGAATAACCGCCATGATAATCAGCATACTGACGTGGGTGGTAGTAATCCAGAGCTCCTGTCCGAACAGCGTATAGCTGAACAGGCCATGGGCCATAAAGTCCGCCTCTGCCATCAAATTTCCCTGCAAAAGACCAGCAACTCCCATAGTTTCACCTTCCTTTCTGTTTTTATTATATTTATTTCATGTCCGTATATGGACATGGCAAATACCTTTGTGCGGTCATCGTTTCCCCAATCGCACAAACAGCTTGTGAATAAGCGGCTGTGAATATGCTCCAAACTTCAGGGTAAGCGCTCCGATAAATACGGCAACCGCCTCGCCAAGCCCCAGGAAATGTATCCCGGCGGCCACCAGCAAAACAACAAAGGTGCGGATCAGGGACATACGCTTCATGTACCCTTCCGCGTCCTTTTCGCTCATATCCGCGGCCTGCTTTATTCCATAATACATATGGCCTGCCATGAACAGCGCAACCGCCACGCCGGCCAGAAGACCGATCGAAAACGCAGCCCGGTCCTCCCATAAAAGCAGTCCGGCAATCCAGATAATCACGCCCCAGACCAGTATGCCAACCGCCAGCTCAATGATGGTCCGGTCCTTCTTCGGCTCCAGGTTTTCCATGCGGCTTTCCTTCCTCCTGCCCGTCTATCTCCCAGTATCTCCGCGGCTTACTCTGCTTTTTCTGGACGTTTTTTACCATTATCCAGGTGTTCCTGGCGCCGGCCAGTATACCCAGAATCAGCAGCGGAACCGTCGTGCTCCAGCCGAGGTAGGAATCCAGGCACTGTCCAAAAAATACACAGAGTATAACCGGAGCCAGCATACTTATCCCCAGCTGAGTTACCATGGCCAGAGCGCGTCCGATGTCATTGTTTTTGTTCATCCTGCGCCTCCTTTTCTACAGCCGGCCGGACGAAAAACTCCTTTTGTCCGACTAAAGTCCACTGTTTCTATAGTATAATATTTTTTCGGGTCTGTCTAGCTCTAATTCTCATTTTATACAATTTTCAGGAATATTCAGACGCGCAATTTATTACTTTTTGACAACAAATTGGCAAAGTATGCCTTATTCCCCCTTAAGCAGCCGCCGCATTTCTCCCACGGTCAGCCCGGTATTTTTCTTGAATACCTTGTAGAAATAGGTCGGTGAAAGATAACCAACCCGGCTTCCAATATCCTTTACGATAAAGTCCTCTCTGCGGATCAATTCAATCGCATGGTCTATCCGCGTGTCTGTCAAAAGCTCAATAAAGCTTTCATCCAATTGCTGTGTCAGCAGGCGGCTAAGATAAAATGAGCTGATTCCCAGCCGTTCAGCAAGCATATCCAGGGAAATATCGTTCATATAATTTTTTTCGATATAAAGAACCGCCTCTTCTACATACGTATTTGGCATATCGCTTACTTCATTATCCCCAGTCGTGTCCTGCAAAATACGCATAGCCTCTGCAATCAGCTCCTCTTCCCCGACGGCGGCCTTCAGCTGGCCCAGCAGCTGCCTCCAGGAAAAATTACGCCCTTTTTGTCCGGATAACTGTTCTGTGCATTTCCGGACAAAATCCACCATCAACTGCTGCTCCTGCCACAGCCCTAGGCCCGCCTCCTTCCAGTCGGAAACCTTTTGCCGCAGCAGTCTTTTTCCCTTTTCCCAGTCTCCTTCTTTAATGGCGTCTGCTATTTCCTCTGTTTTTTCTTCCTCGTATATGTTCTGTACCCGCCGGCTGCTTTCCGCCTCGAAAAAGTGGATTCCTCCATCCGCCGGATGATTAAAGGCTGCCCGGCATTCCTTTAGCGCCTCCGGCATTTTTTCAAATTCATATTTCCACCGGCTTACGCCAAAAACAGCCTCACCCGAAAGCTCAGCCTTAATTTTTTCCTGCAGCATCTCCAGCAGCTGTTTTGCCCAGGGCTGATAATTATCCTCCCCCACCATTCCTCCCGGGAGCAGAAAAAGGTAAAGCACATCCTTGTAAACGGCGGTCAGGGAGGTGCAGAACCGCTTCAGCTGCTCCTCCGCCAGCCTCTGGATCTTCTCCAGATATACGCCCTGCTTTACCTTATCGTTCAGCCGCACGGCTGCAAGAACGCCGCCCAGATAGGTTCTGCCCAGATTATCCAGCCAAATCCGCAGTCCCTCTTCGTTTGGATTGCCCAAAAGGATGGAATACATCAGCTCGTTTCCCACAATCTTCTGCATGTCCTGAAATCGTTTTTCGGTTAGTTTATTTTCCTGGCTCTGTTTTCTCTCCTGTTCGATTTTCTCTATTACGCGGGAAACCGCTTCCACCAGCTGTTCCTCATCCGCCGGCTTGACCAGATAATCTACTGTCCCCAAAAGCAGCGCTTTTTTGATATAGGCAAAATCGCTGTAGGCGGTATTGATTATCACCTTTGTGTTCATCGCTTTCATCCGGAGCACCTCGATTGCCTCCAGCCCATTGAGCCCGGGCATGTTGATATCCACAATGATCAGATCCGGCTGAAAACGCTCCACACTTTTTATCAGCGTCACTCCGTTATAAACGCTGGGAAGCAGTTCAATCGTTTTGAAATTGTTTTGTATCATCATCTCCAGACCGCGGCACTCAATTTCCTCATCATCTGCAATTAACATTCTCCACATGTTTCTCTTCCCTCCATTTATCCTCTGTGGGTATAGAAATCTGTATTGTTGTTCCTTCCTCTGGTTTGCTTAATATCTCCATGGTCATCTGATCGCCAAAGAAAATCTTCAGGCGCTGATAAACGTTTGCCAGGCCCAGCTTTTCCCTCTGTTCCTTATCCGAATGCAGGTTATCCCTTATCGTCTGAAGCGCTTCCTCCTCTATCCCGGCGCCGTTGTCCGTGATACGGATGACCACCTTTTCTGTTTCCGGATTGTATCGTGTCTGTATGATAATTTTCCCGCCTTCCACTGCCGC
>JAHZHG010000069.1:3833-10209 GCA_019420425.1 Clostridiales bacterium | reverse complement strand
CACCAAGGGATGCGCAGGCCATGATTCCTGCTGCCGCCAGGGCAACCGCTGCCTTTCCAATGCTTTTCTTTTTCATGGGTATTTCTGTCCCCTTTCTGCTGCATTTTGCCTGCACGCTGCGGTAGGCTTCCTGAATCCGCTCCTCTACCTCCGCAGGTATTTCCACCGGTTGATTTAATACTTCCTTCCATCGCTTATCCTCTGCAGAGTGCGTCCCAAATCGTCTGCTGATCATCTGCGTTTACCTCCTTCACCTTTGCCTGTCACCTACTGCGCTACTGCCGGAAAAAATTCCTCTTTTAATTTTCGCCTTGCCCGCAGGATTCTGGATTTTACTGTGCTTTCCTTCATCCCCATCAGCTCCGCAATCTCCCGCGTATGAAACCCCTGCGCATAGTGAAGCACCATAATCATCCGCGTTTCCTCATCCAACGGCTCCAGCAGACGGATAAACTCTCTGTCGTCATCTCCGGCCTCCCGCTCCGCAAAACATGCCGTATCCTCCACCTGGACAACGGACAGGTTTTTTCTTCGAATGTCCTTGCAGTTGTTGATCAATATGCGGATCAGCCATGTTTTGAAATACTTCGGTTCCTTCAGGGACTGCAAATGTTCAAAGCAGTCCAGTATGGTATCGGATATAGCATCAGCCACATCCGCGTCCCGGTCCAGATAGGATCGCGCAACCTTGTACATGGCCTGCTTATGCATTTCCATTAATTCTACAAACGCGTCCCCGTCCCATTCCCGGGCACGCCGGATCAGTTCCTTCAAGCTGCACCTCCATTGTGTTCTCTAAAACGATCGTTTCAATTATTAGACCGAGGGAATAGAAAAAAAGATGCCCTGAAAAGCAAAAAATTTCAAAGCATCTTTTTGTTGCACTATATTTCATAATGTTTATGATTATGATATAATTGTCCTGTTGTCACACCCACTCCGGAAACGGAAAGGGGGTGTATATCATGGATGCAATATTTTCCTTTAGCGCTGCCGTCGCAGCAGGTATAGTAGCGTACTATATCTGCAAATGGCTGGACGGAAAAGGCCGTGACAACTAAGCATGAAGAAAGCTCCGGAATCGCCTTTCCGGAGCTTTCGCTTTGGTGTATACCATAGCAATATTTCCCTTTATGCGGATAGTATAGCATATACCTCCGGCAAAATCAAGTATTCCCCAAGCTTTTTCTTTTTATTTGTTACTGTTTGTTTTTCCATGCCAGGATCTCCTCCAGGCGCTCTCTGACCTGCCTTTCTTTTCCCTGATCCGTCGGATGGTAATACCGTCTGCCCGCCAGTGCGTCGGGCAGGCACTGCATTCTGGAGAGCTTTTCTTCGGTGTCGTGGGCGTAAACGTATCCCTCGCCGTAGTGCAGCTCCTCCATCAGCTTCGTGGGTGCGTTGCAGATCTGCAGGGGTACCGGCTCAGCGGGCATGGCGCGCACGTCGTCGCGGGCGGACAGGCAGGCGCGGTAGAGGGCGTTGGATTTTGGCGCCATGGAGAGGTAGACGACGGCATGGGCCAGATGCACGTCGCATTCCGGCACACCCAGAAAATGACAGGCCTGATACGCGGCCACTGCAATCTGGAGCGCCTGGGAATCTGCCATTCCCACATCCTCACTGGCAAAGCGTACCAGCCGCCTTGCAATATACAGCGGATCCTCTCCGCCGTCCAGCATCCGGTACATCCAGTAGACTGCCGCGTCCGGGTCACTGTTGCGCATGGATTTGTGCAGGGCGGAGATGAGGTTATAGTGCTCCTCGCCGTTTTTATCGTAGAGCAGCGACCGGCGGTTCATGAACTGGGCCCGGATTTCTTCATTTACCCAGATCTTTCCTCCCGTATCCATCTCCCCGTTCAGCACCGCCATCTCCAGCGTATTCAGTGCCGTCCGGGCGTCCCCGTTGGCAAACCGGGCGATGGCCGACAGCTGGTTTTCCCCGATGGAGATTTCCATATGGCCGAAGCCTTTGGGGCTGGTCAGGGCGAAGTGCAGCAGCTCCTGTATCTCGTCCTCCTCCAACGCCTTGAGCAGAAATACCTTACACCGGGAGAGCAGAGCGGAATTGATCTCAAAGGACGGATTCTCTGTCGTTGCTCCCACCAGGATAATGCTGCCCTTTTCTACATAGGGAAGAAAAGCGTCCTGCTGTGCCTTGTTGAACCGGTGAATCTCGTCGGTAAACAAAAGCGTGCGCAGGCCCATGCGGCGGTTCTGCTCGGCCTGTGCCATCACCTCTTTGATTTCCTTTATTCCGCTGACCACCGCGCTGAACTCGACAAAATCTGCCCTGGTTCTTTTCGCAATAATCCGCGCCAGGGTGGTCTTGCCCACTCCGGGCGGCCCCCAGAATATCATAGAAGAAATCTGATCCTTTTCGATCAGGCCGCGCAGAATCTTTCCCTCGCCCAGCAAATGCTTCTGCCCCACATATTCCTCCAGACTCTCCGGACGCAGACGGCTCGCCAGCGGCGCGTTCCTCTCCCGGTCATCAAACAGGCTCAGCTGCTCCATCGCTTTTCCTCCTTCTTTTCTTTTTTCTTTATTATAGCACCTCCCGGCCCTTTTTCCCAGCCGCTGCTTCAGTTCTTTTGCTGATTTATGAAATAGAATAGGCAACTGGAAAAAATTGTGATAGAATAGAAAACATGCAGAAACTGACACTAAGTACAAGGAGCAAACCCATGACAAACATATGCTGTCTGAATCCCATCGCCGAGGTGGGCACGAAACACTTTACTGATGATTATACGATAACTGACCAGTTCCAGGAAGCGGATGCCGTCCTGGTACGCAGCGCCGGTATGCACGACCTGGATTTCCCCGAGCGGCTGGTCGCCATCGCCCGGGCCGGAGCCGGCGTAAACAATATTCCCCTGGACAAATGTACGGACGAGGGTATTGTGGTATTCAACACCCCCGGCGCCAATGCCAACGGCGTAAAGGAGCTGGTCATCGCCGGAATGCTTCTGGCGGCCCGGGATATCGGCGGCGGTATCCGCTGGGTGCAGGACAATAAAGCCGACGAAAATATTTCCCAATCCATGGAGAAGAGCAAAAAGCTGTTTGCCGGAACAGAGATCAAAGGAAAGGCTCTGGGGGTCATCGGCCTGGGCGCTATCGGTATTGAGGTGGCCAACGCAGCCGACGCGCTCGGTATGCAGGTATACGGCTATGACCCGTTTCTCTCTGTCAGCGGCGCAATCCGGCTGTCCCGTCAGGTAAAGATCGTAGAGCAGCCAAAGGCGATTTTCGAAAGCTGCGATTACATCACCCTGCATGTTCCGCTGCTGGATTCTACCAAATATACCATCAACAAAGACACGCTGGCCCTCATGAAGGACGGCGTGGTGATTCTGAACTACGCCCGTGATCTGCTGGTGAATGACGACGATATGGCCGAGGCGCTGGAAAGCGGTAAGGTAAAACGGTATATGACCGATTTCCCGAATCCCAAGACCGCGCAGCTGCCCAATGTCATCGCTACGCCCCATCTGGGCGCCTCCACCGCGGAGTCCGAGGACAACTGCGCCGTAATGGCCGTAGATGAGCTGCGGGACTTCCTGGAGACAGGCCGTATCCGCAACTCCGTAAACTATCCCAGCTGTTCTCTCCCCGTGGAGGAATGCGCCTGCCGCATCTGTATCATGAACGTGAACAAGCCGAATATGATTGTGCGTTTTTCCTCCGTCCTGTCTGAAGCGGGAATCAATATCCCGAACATGGCAAACAAGAGCCGCGGAAATGCAGCCTACACGCTGATCGACTGCGATACCGTCCCGGCAGAGGAGCTCATCGAAAAAATCCGGCAGATCGACGGAGTAAAAAAGGTTCGCGTGATTTACTATTAAACGTACAGACAAGGGGATATTCCAATGAAAAAAGTGATTGTTGTACCGGATTCCTTTAAGGGGACGCTTACCTCCCTGGAGGCAGCCGAAGAGATGAAACGCGGGATACTGCAGGTGTTTCCTGACTGCGAAATCCATACCATTCCGGTGGCAGACGGCGGCGAGGGCACTGTGGACTGTTTTCTGGCCGCCCTTGGCAATGGGGAGCTGATTCCGGTTCGGACAACGAATGCTTTCGGAGAAACGATCACGGCAAGGTACGCCCGCTTTGACGTCCTTCCCGCTCTGTTTGACTCCTCGCCGGCAGGGCCGGCGGCGGTAATTGAGATGGCCAGTGCAGCCGGACTAGTACAGGCCAAGGGACGGCTGGATCCCTGCCATACCACTACCTACGGCGTGGGGACGATGATCCGGCACGCCGTGGAGCACGGCTGCACCTCGATCATTCTGGGGCTGGGCGGCAGCTGCACGAATGACGCGGGAATGGGAGCCGCCATGGCTTTGGGCGCGGTTTTTTATGACAAGGCAGGACAGCCCTTTGTTCCGGATGCGGTTTCCATGGACAAAATCGGGCGTATCGACTGTTCCGCGGTCAGGACGCTGCTGAAGGGCTGCACGGTGACGGCCATGTGCGATATCACCAATCCCATGCACGGGCCGCGGGGAGCCGCTCATATCTTTGGGCCGCAGAAAGGGGCGGATGAGTCCACGATTATTCTGCTGGATCACAACCTTGCCGCTCTCGCCGAGGTCATAAAGGCTTCCCTTGGCCTGGATGTTTCCGAACTACCCGGCGCGGGCTCGGCAGGCGCTTTTGGTGCAGGTGTGGTTGCTTTTCTGGGCGGCACACTGAAATCCGGCATTGAAACCCTGCTTGACCTTTCGGGGTTTGACCGGCTGCTTCCGGGCGCCGATATGGTTTTCACCGGTGAGGGATGTACAGACAGCCAAAGCCTGGGCGGCAAGGCCATCAGCGGTATCGGCAGACGCGCAAACGTATATCACGTGCCGGTCACCGTGGTCTCCGGCTCTGTGCCGAAGGATCTGGGCGATCTCTCCGCATACGGAATCACTGCGGTATTCAGTATTAATCATACGCCGATGCCTTTTGAACGGGCTATTCTTTACACCAAAGAGAATCTCCGCAGAGTTATGGAAAACCTGGCCAGGTTTTCTGCCGCTCATTAGCGAATCGTATTTTACCGGTCAGATAACCGGCCGCCATGGGTATGGCGGCCGGTCTCGCTGTTAGTCCATTTTTAATATCATTTCCAGAATCCGCCTTGCGCAGATTTCGATTTCTTTTCTGGTAATCAGTCCTTTTTCCAGCGCTTCCCTAACACGCTCCGGATAGCCGTTGCCCATCTTTACATCGTTTCCGGCCCTGGTTTCCCGGTAGTGTTCGCCATGGGTCCACCAGTCGGTGGTAACCATTCCGTTAAAGCCCCATTCTTCGCGGAGGATCCCGGTCAGCAGATCTTTATTTTCGGAGGCCTGTACGCCGTTGATCCGGTTGTAGGAGGACATGATCGTGTATGGTTCTGCCTCTTTAACGATGATTTCAAATGCCTTGAGGTAGATTTCCCTAAGGGCGCGCTCGGATACGCGGGAATCGCTGTCCTTCCGGTTTGTCTCTTTGTTGTTGCAGGCAAAGTGTTTTACGCTGGCGCCAATGTGCATGGACTGGATTCCGCGCACCAGGGCGGCTCCCGTCTTTCCGGCAACCAGGGGATCTTCGGAATAATATTCAAAGTTCCTGCCGCACAGAGGGCTGCGATGAATGTTGACGGCCGGAGTCAGCCAGATTCCGATGTTATTTTCCTTGACCTCGGCAGCGCCTGCCCGGCCGACCTCCTCGGAGAGCGCCGTGTTCCAGGTGCAGGCCATCAGCGTTGCGCAGGGGAACGCCGTTGTGGTGACGCCGCACGGCGGATTGATGCGCAGGCCTGCCGGCCCGTCGGCGGTCATTACATTGGGGACGCCGTATTCCGGCAGATTGCCCATGCCGAAGGTATTGGCCACTCCGGTATTCGGCTGGCCGCCCAGCAGGTGGATTAGCTCCTCCTCGCTCAGCTGCGCGATGAAATCATCCAGCGATGCCCTGCCCTCAGCCACGTCGCCAAGGAAAATCGGCTGTTTTTCCGGTTTTTCCAGAAAATGGCAGCGCTCTACGGCACGGATGGCCGGGGAGACGCACTCCAATGTGTTCAGATCCTGCCGCTCCAGCCCCGGTTCCTCAGCCGGGTATTCACTCACCGGCAGCTCCTCATATGTACCGTCGGCGCGAAGCCGTTTGGGCAGCTTGTGCGGCACACAGTGGTGGGACAGCCGGGCGGTTACCCGGTTTTCTTTTTCTTCGTAAACATAGTCTATCTTTTGGGCGTCGCGTACGGAATTTCCCACATACACAGCGTATGTGCCCTGCTCCAGCACCCATGCGGCCTCGCATACCGCGCCGCGGTCGTCGTAGGACGCCATCTGGTCAATCGGGAACTCCAGGGTCATCACCTGGCCCTCTCC
>JAHZHG010000069.1:3190-3823 GCA_019420425.1 Clostridiales bacterium | reverse complement strand
GGGCAGCTACATGACCCTCTCCCGGGAGCAGCATTCTGGTTTTCTGATAGGCGGCCAGCTCCTTTGCCGGTTTGCCAAGCTTTCCCTGGGGCGCTCCGTAGTAGACCTGTACGACCTCTTTGCCGGAAACCTCTCCCGTGTTGGTTACCCGCGCCTGGATGCGGATCGTCTCGCCGTCGTCCTCCGCCCGGCAGACCTCTGTCTGAAACGTGGTGTAGGACAGGCCGTAGCCAAAGGGATAGCTTACCCGTTCAGCCGCGCCGGGGATCGTTTCAAAATACCGGTAGCCCACATAGATATCGTCGCAGTAGGCCGCATAGGCGTCGGATTCGTGGAAATTCCAGCTGGACGGATAGTCGGCAAAGGTCAGCGCAAAGGTATCCGTCAGCTTTCCGGAGGGGTTGGCGTCTCCGCAGAGGATATCCGCCGTGGCCAGGCCGCCCTCCATGCCCGCCTGCCAGGAAAGCAGCACGGACTGGATTCCGTTACTGTCCCTAAACCAGCTGGTGTCCATGATTCCGCCCACATTCAGCACGGCAATCACATAGGGGAACCTGGCTTTTACCTTTTCGATCATGGCTTTTTCCCCTTCGGTCAAATAGAAATCGCTGTCCCTGCGGTCCCAGTCCTCGC
>JAHZHG010000069.1:2205-3180 GCA_019420425.1 Clostridiales bacterium | reverse complement strand
GGTGAAGGCTCTGGCCTGACTGATCAGCTCCTCCGGTACCTCCGGCTCTGTGGTCATCCCCGGGATCGCGCCGGCCGCGTACTGTCTGCGCAGCTCCGCCTCATAAAATGCCGGAAGGGCGTCAAACAGGGCCACCTTGCCCTCCTGCTCCTTCAGCTGCATTCCCTGGTAAAGGTTCCGGGTATACGCCACGGTAACCTCTCCGCTTCCGCCGCCGCCCCGGACATAATCGATTGTTCCCTTGCCGAACAGGGCAATCCTCCTGCCCTTTGCCAGCGGAAGCTGTTTCTGCTCATTTTTCAGCAGAACCATGCCCTCTGCCGCCGCTCTTCTGGACAGCGCAATGTGCTCGCTGCTCCCGGTCACTCTCCGTCCGTCGGCCCCCAGGGGCAGAACCGGCTGAAAGTTCATTCTCGTCCACTTGTTCATCGTTTTTCTCCTTCATTCAGTATACCGGTACGAATACCTCTTCCAGCTGCTTCGCAATCTCATCCTCCACCCGTTTCCGGTCCAGAAGACAAACCCGCGTAATCAGCGTAAACATATATCCCACGGCCAGCTCGGGATTCGAGCCTTTTTCCGTATAATCAATTTTCATCAGGCGGCCGTTTTCGTCCACCTCAAGGGCGTAAATGGCTTCCTCAGGCACATTCCCGCCCCATATGCTGTCAGCCGGGTAGCTGTCCTTTAGCTCCAGCATGAACTGGGCATCCATCTGCAAGGTGTAAAGCAGTGTTCCCGTCTCCGTGATCTCCTTATCCACCCGGGACGCCCTGGCCAGATCCGGCCATGTACTGCTGATCTGATTTACCTGTACCTCCGGCTCCCGGTAATCCGCATAGGCGGAATCCTCGCGGATGATACGCTCCCATTCGTCGGCATCCTTCCACTGGCCGGAGTAATTTGTCAGGCGCTCGTCGCCCTTTTCATACTTTGCGCTCCGTTGATACTTTTATCCTGGTAAGCCATTCCTTA
>JAHZHG010000069.1:0-2195 GCA_019420425.1 Clostridiales bacterium | reverse complement strand
GCGGTGTCCGGCACGTCGGCTGCTTCCCGCTCCTCCTCCGAGCCCTGATCCGTGATGTTCACCGTCAGATACTCGTCCAGGTTCCGATAGGAAAACCGGTGCAGACTGCCGTATTTTTTCGCGTCGTCCTCTTTCAGATAAATGCCGCGTTCTTCTTTGCATATGCTCTCCTGCCGGTCGTAGTCCAGAAGGGCCTCCTGCACTTCCCTGCGGTATTGTTCCTCAGTGCTTAGTACCTCTTCTTTATTTATCGGCTTGGCCCGCAGGCCCACAGCCAGCAGGCCGGCAAAAAGAACCGCCGCCACTGCCCAGATCGCATGTGCCCGGCCTTCTGCCTCCCTGCGGAGTCTTTCCGGGCTCTCCGGATCAGAAAACGCCTGATACCGCCGCCAGTTTCCCAGGTAAAGCAGACCGAACAATGCACAGCCCGCCGCTCCGAAGCACAGAAGCTGCAGCCAGAGCCAGCCGCTGTAATTGCCCCAGAACGGAACAGTCATCAACAGACCATAGGCCGCACCGGTAAGCAGCGCGTGTAGTCTTCTTCGCTTTTTCGGCCGTTTTTCAATGGCTCCGGTGTAGCACTCCCAGAAAATACCGGCTGAGCCGGTAATCACCGCTCCGGCTCCCATCAGCCAGCTCACCCGCCAGCCGCTCCTTCGATACAGGCAGAGACAGATAACCAGCAAAAGCAGAAATCCGCATTCCAAACCGTAAAGCAGCCGCGGCGCCAAGGCTTTCTTTTCTTTCATGGCTCTCCTCCCTTATTTATCGGCTCTACCGGCCAAAAAAGGCCTCCATTACGCGAACCAGATATGCGGTATCCCGTACGCCCGCCGTCTCATAGGGCGAATGCATCGCCAGCTGAGGAAGCCCGATATCCACGGTTGGCAGGGAAACCTGAGTATTGGAAATATTGCCCAGCGTAGAGCCTCCCCGCATATCCGAGCGGTTCGTAAAGGTCTGGTACGGCGCGTCTGCCTGTATGCACAGGCTTTTGAATGCAGCCGCGGTGCCGCCGTCCGTGGTGTATTTCTGATCTGCGTTGTATTTGAGCACGATTCCCTGATTCATCCGCGGCCGGTTCACCGGGTCTGCTTTTGCGCCGGCGGACGGATGTACCGCATGGGCATTGTCCGCCGATACCATCAGGCTCTCGGAAATGGCCATCAGGTATTCCTCCCGCCCCTTGCCCAGGGCCAGGCAGATGCGCTCCAGAGTATCGCTCAGGAAGGTGGATGCCGCTCCCTGTCTCGTGGTGCTGCCCACCTCTTCATTGTCAAACAGGGCATATACCGGCAGTCCGGATGGCTGTCCTGCTCCGATGAATCCCTTTAGCAGGGCGAACGCGCACTGCAGATCGTCCAAATGAGGAGCTGAAACGTATTCCTCCGACGCGCCCCAGATAGAGCCCGGCGTCCGGCAGTACAGGAACAGATCTGTGCCCAGAATCCCGTAATCCTCCGGGCGGCTGCCGCCGTTTCCTGTTTCCAGGCCTGCCGCCCGGGCAATCTGGCGCCAGAAGCCTCCCTTTGCCGTCTCGTCGCCGTACAGCGGAAGCATGTCCTGCTGTACATTATATTTTGTTCCCTCATTGACCTCCCGGTTCATATGAATCGCCAGGCTGGGGATCATCACCAGGTCTCTTCCGGCGTCCACCAGCACCTGCTGCACACCGTTTTCCCCCTGCACAAAAATCCGTCCCGCAATGGACAGCGGACGGTCAAACCATGGCGCGCACAGCATACCGCCGTAGCGCTCCACATTCAGCTTTGTATAGCAGCCCTCGGCCGCAATCTCGGGATTTTCCTTGATCTTAAAGCCCGGCGAGTCGCTGTGGGCGCATCCGATCGAAAACCGCTCCCAGTCCTTTTCCGGCACTGCAAATGCGATCAGGGAAGAGCTGTTGCGCGCCACATAATACTTCCCGCCCGGCGTCAGCTCCCACTTTTGGTTTTCCTTCAGCTGTTTAAAACCGGCTTTATCCAGCATTCCTTCCACCGTGCGAATCACATGAAAAACACTCGGACTCTGTTCGATAAACGCCAGTAATTCTCTTGTTATTGTCTGATCCATCTTTTGCTCCTTTTCCCTTCGTTTACAAGGTGTACTGACTCACATTATATACGTGATTCGAGGTTTTCGCAACCCCAGTAAAAAAGGAAATGCAGGCCGGTACACTGGTTTGCATTTCCTTT
>JAHZHG010000068.1:234-10291 GCA_019420425.1 Clostridiales bacterium | reverse complement strand
AATTGGCATACGGATCATCCAGACCGACGGTCAGCCCCTTACACAGATAGGAAACCAGCTGTTCTTCGTCCACCTCATTCAGGTAGTAATCATTGATCTTTTCCTCAATCTCCGCCAGCTTCCCGGACAGCTCCGGCCCAGTCAGCACATCGATGCCCGTTTCCTCCCCTCCGTCCGACTGGCCCGCTGCCTCATCCGACTGGATAATCTCCACCCGGTTTCTGCCCATGCTGCGCACCTGGAGCACCGTGATGCCCACGGAGAGAATACCCATAACAACCACTCCGCATAAAAAGCCTTTAGCAAAAGGGAGCGAGTCCCTTTTACCGGTTTCCTGCTCCCTTTTCTTCTGTTCATCTTTCTCTTCGGTTACCTCTCTTTTTCCGTCAAATTCTGCCATAAGCTCATAATCCAAACTTTCATGTGATTCATCTCTATTATAGTAGTAACATGATATAATTTAATATAAATTATCGCCATTTTCAAGTGCTTTTTTTCGCGTATCCCCCTTATCCGGTGATTCCGTGGATGAAAAAATGTGCTTTGCACATCCTCGCGACTTTTATCTACCTCCCAGAAGCACATTTTTTCCGCGCCGGATGCATATTGCGTAGCAATAGAATACCTCTTGCATCCGTGCGCATCCTGCCGGAGGCTTTTGTATCATAGGAAAATGCGAAGCAGTTTTCTATGATAAAATAAATTTGCCTACCTCTTTCATAAGCGGTAGGCAAAGCAAGTGTTTTCCCTGCATTTACGGGATTAGTAGTCCAGATTTTCCATATAGTTCATGTATTTTACGACCATTAAGGCAATCTTAAAGGTAATCGCATCCTCAAAAACGCGGAGATCCAGGCCCGTGGCCTTCTGCAGCTTATCCAGTCGGTAAACCAGGGTATTCCGGTGGATGTACAGCTGTCTGGAGGTCTCGGATACATTCAGGCTGTTTTCAAAAAATTTGTTGATCGTGGTCAATGTCTCCTCGTCAAAATCATCCGGAGACTTGCCCTCAAAGATTTCGCGGATAAACATTTTGCACAGCGGAATAGGCAGCTGGTAAATCAGACGTCCGATGCCCAGTGAGCTATAGGCAATCACCTTGCGGTCGCTAAAGAAAATTTTTCCCACGTCAAGAGCCATCCTGGCCTCCTTGTAGGAACGGGATACCTCTTTGATCTCCCCTACAATCGTACCATATGCGATCAGTGCATTCTGGCGCTTTTCCTCGCTGAACGCGTCCAGAATGAACTTGGCCGTCTTTTCCATCTCGGGATATCCGTCTGTGGGGGCCAGCTCCTTTACTATAATAATGCTCTTTTCGTCTACTGCGGTAATAAAATCTCCTGTCTTTGTCCCAAACAGAGCGCGCAGATGCTCCAGGGAGCTGCTGTCCTTTTCGTGATTAGTTTCCAGAATAAAGACTACCCGGCGCACATCCGTATCAATGTGCAGCTTCTTTGCCCGATTATAGATATCTACCAGCAGCAGGTTATCCAGCAGCAGGTTTTTGATGAAATTGTCCTTGTCGAAACGCTCCTTGTATGCAACCAGCAGATTTTGAATCTGGAATGCAGACATCTTTCCGATCATATAGACATCTTCGCTGCTGCCGTTCGCCAGCAGGATGTACTCCAGCTGATGCTCGTCAAATACCTTAAAAAACTGACAGCCAGCCAACACCTGACTGTCCGCCGGTGAATTTACAAATGCCAGAACGGAGTCCCGAAATTTGTCCGCCTCGGAAAATGTGGTCGCTAATAATATCCCTTCTGTATCCAATACACAAAGATCTACTCTGCTGATCGCCTTAAGTCCTTCCAGCGTTGATTGTAAAACCTGATTTGAGATCATGAAGAATCCTCCTTTGCATGATGGGTATCCGCTTTCACCATTTTTGATCCTGTTTTTTTCTCTAAATTTAACCCACTTTTTCCCGTGAACGCATACTCCTTTTTTATTGTAATATAAAATTACTAAATTAGCAATGTTTTTTCTTCTGATTTTTATTATCTTTGTACATATCGGCCATTTTTACATGGAAAATGCCCCGGCACTTTCGCACCAGGGCATTTCCATATGATATTATAGTAAGGGATTAGAAAAGATGGCTGTTTTAATCACGTCTGAAGTTAAATCCCGCATAAGCACTTTCCAGATTATGCTCGGTAACATCCAGACCGGTAATTTCCTCTTCTGCACCAGCCCGCAGACCGATGGTTTTCTTTAAGAGGAAAAACAGAATCGTCATGGTAACTGCCATAAACGCAACAATGGCAAAGGCTCCGATTGCCTGTATAGCCAGCTGGCCCCACTGTCCTGTGGTAAACAGGCCGTTGTCTCTGGCAAACAGACCTGTGCAGATCGTACCGGTGAAGCCGCAGCAGCCGTGTACCCCGATTGCTCCAACCGGGTCATCCACCCGGAGCTTCTGGTCGATAAACTCAATGGCGAATACTACGACAAAGCCGGCGATAATGCCGATGATCAGCGCTGCCCACGGGTCTACCGCGTTGCAGCCTGCCGTAATGGCTACCAGACCGGCCAGTGAGCCGTTTAAGGTCATGGAAACATCCGGCTTTCCGTATTTGATCCAGGTAAGGATCATGGCTACTACTGTGGCCGCCGCCGCTGCAGTATTGGTCGTCATGAATACGTTGCTGACCTCAATGGCCTGCTCCGGAGTGGACAACCCATAGCTGGATGCCGGGTTGAAACCGAACCAGCCAAACCAGAGAATAAATACGCCAAGTGCACCAAGTGCAATGTTATGTCCGGGGATTGCCTTTGCGTTGCCGTCCTTATCGTATTTTCCGATACGGGGCCCAAGCACTGCTGCTCCCACAAATGCGGCAACTCCGCCTGCCATATGAACCAGGGCCGATCCGGCATAATCGATAAATCCGGTTGCCCCTCCGATGCTTAAGCTGCTCAGCCAGCCGCCGCCCCATGCCCAATGTGCTTCGATCGGATAAATGACTGCACTGATGACTACACTGTAAACCAGATAAGAAGCGAATTTTGTCCGCTCAGCCATGGCTCCGGATACGATGGTCGCCGTGGTTGCACAAAACATCGTGTTGAATGCCACATACGCCCAAAGAGGAATGCTGCCGGTATCGTAACTGCCCCGGATAAAGAAATCAAAATCTCCGATAAATCCATTTCCGGTTCCGGCCAGAATGCCAAAGCCAATAAACAAGAAAGCTACCGAGCCGCAGGCAAAGTCCATCAGGTTTTTCATGATGATATTACCGGTGTTTTTTGCCCTCGTAAAGCCTGCCTCTACACAGGCGAAGCCAGCCTGCATGAAAAAGATCAGAGCCGCTCCAAGTAAGACCCATAATGTATCCATAACATTGATTTCTGCCATAATTTTGTCCTCATTTCCTAAATATAAAAAAGATAATCACCTTGGGCTCCTCTTCCCGCAGTCATTATCCTCTTTGATAATTCTTGATTACACCTATAGATAAATTTTTCCAGATAATCCATTGCATTTGGCGCGATTACAGTGCGTCGTTTCCGCGCTCTCCTGTACGGATACGTACCGCATCCTCTACGTCGTACACGAAGATTTTTCCGTCTCCATAGTTTCCGGTGTTAATGTCCTTTACAATGCTGTCGATAATATCTTCCGCCACCTCATTCTCCACGACGGTTTCCACCTTCACCTTCGGAAGCAGGTTCACCACATACTCGGAGCCGCGGTACATCCGCTTGTATCCTTTCTGATTTCCGTAGCCCATGATATTGGATATCATGACTCCGTTTGCCTTGCAGCGGTCCAGGATCGTTTTCAGATCTTCCAGCTTTTCCGGCTTAATGATAATCTCTAACTTTTTCATTTTCACTCCTCCTGCCTATATACAAAAAAACGAGGACAATTCCTTTTGGGAACGCCCTCGTTCTTGATGGATTTAATTTATCACGGTTTTTCTTTTTTGTAAATACCCATTTTCTCCATTTCCCACTTTTCGTCATCACTGTAGATTTTTCACAATTTTATCCGCCTATTTTTGTGCAATACTGCCGATTTTCCATCAGAATACTACGGTCTGTTAAAAATTTATTCATTTTTCCTTTACTAAAGTTTCAAATTCCTCTCACGACTTTTTCATTATTTTCCACTAGAATATAAACATATCAAATAAAGCAACTCTTCTTTTTTTGATAAACTTTTTCATAATATTTGCCAGGTGGTAAATAAGTCGCCTGGCATCCTCCCTTTTATGCCCTACTATCATATAGTGCAAAAATGCCGTGCTCTCCCCCGGACACGGTATTTTTGTGCCCTTTTTCTCTGTCCTGCCGACCTATTCAAAAATTATTCATTTTTCTTTTAATAAAGCTTCAAATTCTTCTCATGACTTTTTCATTATTTCCCGTTAAACTAGAAGCATATCAAACAAGGTCCTCTTCTTTTTTTGATAAACTTTTTCATAATACGGCCAGGCGGCCAAACAGGCGGCCTGGCAATCCTCCTTCTTTTTTATTTTATGCCCAATCGAAAATGCCGTGTTCTCTGCGAACACGGCATTTTGGTATGCTTTTTACACGTATTGGATAAACGGACGCCGCTATGGTGGGGAGGGTGTCCATCCATCCACATGTGAAAAAAACTATACCTTTCAGGCATCCCAGAACGAAGCCGCAGTGAATGCGGCACATAAAGTATACCTAATATTTGTACTTAAACCTCAAACAGCAGGTCGCCGTAGGACGGCATCGGCCACATTTCTTTATCTACAATCATTTCCAGCTTATCTACCGGGGCACGCAGGGCATTCATCGCCGGGATTACCACGTCATGGAAGTAGTGCGCTCTTTCCGGTCCTTCCGGTTTGGAAACAGCGTCAGCCTCTGCCTGGATCAGGGCGTTAAGGGCTGCCTTGGTCTCAGCCAGAAGTGCAGAAGTCTCTGTCAGCAGGTCCTTCTGTACAGCTGCGTCTGCTCCTGCAGCCGCAACCGCATTGATGGTATCCGCTAGGCTTCTGGTGTACTTGATCACTGCCGGAACGATCTGCTTGCTGGCGATATCGATCATTGCACGGGCTTCGATATTGATGATCTTTGCATATTCTTCATACTTAATCTCTACACGGGATTCCAGCTCCGCCTTGGTAAATACACCGAACTTGCCAAACAGATTAATGGCCTTTTCGGTAACAAGGGCGGGAATCGCATCTACCATGGACTTGATGTTGGGCAGTCCTCTTCTGGCCGCCTCTTCTACCCACTCGTCGGAATAGCCGTTGCCGTTAAATACGATTCTCTGATGCTCAGTAGCATACTGCTTGATCAGATCATGTACAGCTTCATCAAAGTTATCTGCCTTTTCCAGAACGTCGCAGGCGTCGCTGAAGGCTTCTGCTACGATGGTATTCAGCACGATATTCGGAGACGCAATGGAGTCTCTGGAACCGACCATACGGAACTCAAACTTGTTGCCGGTGAAGGCGAAGGGTGAGGTACGGTTACGGTCAGTAGCATCCTTGGCAAAATCCGGCAGGGTTTTTACCCCGGTCTGCAGAACGCCGCCCTTGATGCTGTGGGTGGCCATACCTGTACTGATCAGCTGGCTCAGCACATCCTGCAGCTGTTCTCCCAGGAATATAGAAATAATTGCAGGCGGAGCCTCGTTCGCGCCCAGACGATGATCGTTTCCTACATCGGCTGCAGATTCGCGCAGCAGATCTGCATGAACGTCTACCGCCTTCAGGATACAGGTCAGCACCAGGAGGAACTGGATATTCTCGTGAGGGGTCTTGCCCGGATCCAGCAGGTTAATGCCGTCATCCGTGGTAATGGACCAGTTATTATGTTTACCGGAACCGTTTACTCCGGCAAAGGGCTTCTCATGGAGCAGGCACTGCAGGCCATGCTGGCAGGCTACTCTCTTTAGGGTCTCCATAATGATCTGGTTGTGGTCTACCGCCACGTTGGCCTCTGCATAAATCGGAGCCAGCTCATGCTGCGCAGGCGCAACCTCGTTGTGCTGTGTCTTTGCGGTAACGCCCAGCTTCCACAGCTCTTCGTTTACCTGCTTCATATAAGCGGCAATACGCTGACGGATGGTTCCGAAATAGTGATCATCCAGCTCCTGTCCCTTCGGCGGCATCGCACCAAACAGGGTACGGCCGGTGAAAATCAGGTCTTTACGCTGTAAGTATTTCTGTTTATCAACCAGGAAGTATTCCTGCTCCGGTCCTACAGACGGCGTCACCTTTTTGGAGGTGGTATTGCCGAACAGGCGCAGCAGACGCAGGGCCTGTGTGTTGATTGCTTCCATAGAACGCAGCAGCGGAGTCTTCTGATCCAGAGCCTCGCCGGTATAGGAACAGAATGCGGTGGGGATGCAAAGTGTGGCTCCTGCAGCGTCCTGACGCACAAATGCCGGTGAAGTGCAGTCCCATGCGGTATAGCCTCTCGCCTCGAAGGTTGCACGCAATCCGCCGGAGGGGAATGAGGATGCATCCGGCTCACCCTTAATCAGCTCTTTTCCGGAAAAATCCATCAGAATGGTTCCGTCAGGCTTCGGGGCAGTGATAAAAGAATCGTGCTTCTCTGCAGTTACGCCGGTAAGGGGCTGGAACCAATGGGTATAGTGGGTCGCTCCCTTTTCAATGGCCCACTCCTTCATTGCTCCGGCAACCACCTCGGCGATCATCGGATCAAGCTCTTTGCCCTCATCAATCGTCTTTTTCAGCTCTTTGTATACCTTTTTCGGCAGGCGTTCCTGCATTACCTTGTCGCTGAATACGTTTTCGCCAAAAATATCTGCTACATTAAAATATTCGCTCATCGTGCTCTCCATCCTTCCTTTCCCTAGCCCTTTAACTAAAGAAGGGCATTCCAATCCACATTGGAACGCCCTTGTTCTCGCTAAGTCTGTTTATAAGATACTCTACTTGCCGCAAAAATGCAAGATGGTTTTTTCTTTTCTATATTTTCCACAATTTTTGCGGCAAATTCCAGGATTTCTTAGAACAAAAGTGCGCTTCGCACACCCCTGCGTTCCAAAATCCTGGCAGCGCAGCTTTTCCTAAAGGATGCTTCGCGATGTTCCGCGCGCGTAGCTGCGCATCATCTGCCCGAAGGGCTTTATTTCATCGGACGCACTTTTCGATGAAATAAAAAAGAATGATCAGGCCTTATCAACAGATCCGAACAGCTCCATTTTTTCCTTAACCTTAGCCTTAATTGCCTCGAAGCCCGGTGCCAAAAGCTTACGCGGGTCATAGCCCTTGCCCTGGTTATCCTTGCCTGCCTCGATGTAGCCGCGGGTTGCCTCAGCAAATACCAGCTGGCACTCTGTGTTTACGTTGATCTTGGAAACGCCCAGGTCGATGGCTTTCTTGATCATGTCGTCGGGGATACCTGTGCCGCCGTGCAGAACTAACGGCATGGTTCCGGTCAGCTTCTGGATGTCGTCCAGAACGTCGAAACGCAGTCCCGGCCAGTTTGCCGGATATTTTCCGTGAATGTTGCCGATACCTGCCGCCAGCATGTCTACGCCCAGATCAGCGATCATCTTGCACTCTGCCGGATCAGCGCACTCGCCCATACCAACAACGCCGTCTTCTTCTCCGCCGATAGCGCCAACCTCTGCTTCCAGGGAAAGGCCTTTCTCTGCACATACCTTAACCAGCTCTTTGGTCTTTTCTACGTTCTCTTCGATTGCGTAGTGGGAGCCGTCGAACATAATGGAGGAGAATCCAGCCTCGATGCACTTGTAGCAGGCTTCATATCCGCCGTGATCCAGATGCAGGGCAACCGGAACCGTGATCTTCAGCTCTTCCAGCATTCCGTTTACCATGCCTACAACGGTCTTGTAACCGGCCATATATTTTCCAGCGCCCTCGGAAACACCCAGGATAACCGGAGAATTGCACTCCTGAGCGGTCAGCAGAATTGCCTTGGTCCACTCCAGGTTGTTAATGTTGAACTGGCCTACGGCGTAATGTCCGGCTTTTGCCTTGTCTAACATTTCTTTTGCTGATACTAACATAATTGTACCTCCTGAATAAGATAAGTAATAGTTGTAGATACATCCGACAATTATTATAAACCATCTTTTTCTAAAAGTAAAGGCGTCGGCGGTGTATACCGCGCAGGATTTTTACATATTCCACCGGATCTGCGCCACATTTTCCTTATCTACCTTCTGATAGGGCAGACGGATATACTTTTCCTCAATCAGTTCGATCTCCTCCGGCAGCTCGCTGCCGCTGACCAGGGAATAGGCCAGCTCCAGCATTCCCTCTGCCTGGCCCTTGGCATCGTTCAGTACTGTTCCCAGCATTTCTCCGCTTTCCACAGCCTCTAGGCCTACGTCCGTCCCGTCGATTCCGATCACCAGAGGCCACGGCGTTCCCTTGTCTCTGGCATCTCTCTGGCTTCCCAGCTCTTTTTTGAGGGCATCTATGGCGCCCAGCGCCATATCGTCGTTATTGGCCAGCACCACCTCAATCCGGCTGCCGTAGCTGGAGATAAACTGGGCCATCTTTCCCTCAGCCTGCGCCCGGTTCCAGTTGGCAATCTGGCCCGAAAGCTTTTCTACCTTGTAGCCTGCATCGGTAATCTCGTCGATCACGCTCATACTCCGCACAATCGAGTCCTGGTGTCCGGCTTCCCCCTCCAGGATTACATACTGGATCACGCCGTCGCCGTTTTTATCTACCGACGCAAAATCTTTTTCACACTGCTCCACCAGAATCTGTCCCTGTATCTCTCCTGAACGGAATGCATCCGCCCCCACATAATAAAGCTTGTCCCAGCGCTCCAGCTCCTCCTCTACCAGCTCCCGGTTGAAGAAAATCACCGGCAGATCTGCCTTTTTCGCCTTGTCGATGATCGTGGAGGCATCCGTGCGGTCCACCAGATTGATACATGCAACGTCAAAATTCCGCTTAATAAAGTCATCGATCTGGTCATTCTGGGTCAGCTGGCTTTTGTTGGCGTCCAGAATCTCCAGGGTAATGGTAATATTCCATTCCTTTTCCTTCTCCTGCGCGTATGTCTGAAGCCGTGAAATCATACCGCTCAGAAAGGTGTCATACTGGTCGTACAGGCTGATTCCTATTTTTAAATCCGACCGTTTTTTCTGTTCGCGTGAGAGTCCTCCGTTTGCTCCGCAGCCGCCAAGGGCTCCCAGCAGAACCAGGCAGCCGCAGGCCAGTCCAATTATCTGTCCAAACCTTTTTTTCACGCCGTACTTCCCCCTCAGCCGATCAGTTAATCGGAAACATAAGTCTTTGGTTTTCTTTTTCATAGAGTGTATCTCCGGTAACAATCTTATACATAATCGTTTCATCGTCCGCCGCTTTTCCATCCAGCAGCCGGTTCAGTCCCAGATAGCCCATATTAAACTCATTTTGAAACATCAGTGCAGTCAGCTTTCCTTCGTCCAGTCCATTTACAATCTTCTCTGTGGAGCCAAACCCATACCAGAGATTGCTGAATTCCTGATCCTCCTGCCGGTTATACGCATCGATCAATGCTTCCGTGGCATATTTATCCAACGCCACCACAGCCGCATACCTGCCCCGCTCCCGAACCATCTTGGCAATCAGCAGAGACAGGTCATAGTCTCCCTCTGACCGCTTCCATTCCATAATAGAAATTCCTTCCTGGCCTTCCAGATAATCCCTGAGCCCCTGGTACCGCAATACCACGCTGGAGCGCTCCATAAACTCAGTGATAATCGCCACCGAATATCCCTCCGGCGGCTCTCCCCGGGCCTGCATATCCTCCACAACCCGTTTTCCCAGCTCCTGCCCCATGGCATAGTTATCCGCCGTGACATCGGCCTCTTCTGTATTTCCTCCCACACCTGTTTCCACCGTTACCACAGGAATCCGCGTTTTCAGATCATCCACCGTGATCCGCAGGCCATTGCTGTCTACCGCGGCCAGCAGGATCCCTTCGGCGCCGTTTTCCTCTTCCCGTTTCAGCAGGTCAATGGCGTCATCAGCCGTCCCATTCTGCGGCAGGGTCACATAGTTGACATCTACCCGGGCATCCGTGGCAGCCTGCCGGATACCGGCCAGCAGTGAGG
>JAHZHG010000068.1:0-224 GCA_019420425.1 Clostridiales bacterium | reverse complement strand
GAGGTCCAGGCATTTTCCGTATGCTGATACAGCACCACCGAATACTTTTTCACGGCAGCCTCCTTCCGGTATCCCCCGACCCCCCAGAATACAACCGTCAGGAGTACAGCGCCGGAAAGCAGAATCACTATCCAGATACGAATACGTTTATTTGGATTCATTGCGCCGTTCCTCCTTTTTCTGATCGGTATATTCCTCTGTTTTCGGCAGATGGATACGGATCA
>JAHZHG010000067.1:8728-10322 GCA_019420425.1 Clostridiales bacterium | reverse complement strand
GATATCGTAGAAGCAATCAAGGCTGGAAATGCAACTGCTACCGTATCCTCCAATGGATATCTGCAGGGCGGCTATACCCTGGCTATCTGCTACGCAGCATGGGCTGGCCTGATCGACCCGGCTGAGCTGCCGATCGAGTACAGAGAGTTTGCTACCCCGGCAACCGTTGTTACCGCTGAGAACGTTGATGAGTACATCGCAGGCTACATCGATGCAGCTCCGGAATTTGACTTCTCTGAAATCTTCTGGTGCAAAGCTGACTAATCAGTATATGGACAGTAAAACAATTCGATAAGCTTAATTTTGTGGGGGTGGATATTTTCCATCCCCACAGTTCTAAGAAGGGTTACAGTATAGCAGTAACAGTCGCTGTCCTGCAAAACGAAAATTAATCAATGATTGGAGATAGAGTATGGCAAAAGAAAATCAGGCAGCCTTGACGATTCAGGAGGAATTTGCCAATAAAATCAAGGCTGAAAATCGAAGAGAAAAGTTAATCAAGTGGGCGCCGGTACTGGTATTGGTTGTACTGATTGTATTTTTTACCGCTGCCCGGGGAACTGCATTTGCCTCTTTTAATAATTTAGTCACCATCCTGAACCAGTGGGCGATCCCGCTGCTGGTAGCGCTTGGACTTACCTTTGTGATTATGCTGGGCAGTATTGACCTGTCCATCGACGGAACGGTTGGTATGGCCGGCTCCATCGCTTCTGTGCTGCTGATGAACAATATGAACAGCAATAACTTTGGTATATTTGCAATTATTATTGCCATTTTAAGCAGCGTAGTGGTAGGCTTTCTGGTTGGCGTAATCCATGTGAAGCTGAAGGTGCCTTCATTTATGGTATCCTTTGCATTTATGAATATCTGTACAGGTATTGCATATGTGTCTTACAGCGGTACGCCGGCAAAGGTCACTGACCCGACATTTGCGGCACTTCCCAAAATGTCCTTCCTGGGTATTCCTTTAATTACCTGGATCGCACTGCTTATGCTGGCCGTCTGCATTTATATTCAGGAGTATACTCCGTTTGGACGCCATATCTATGCAGTGGGAACGGATGAAACGATCCCCCGTTCCGTAGGCGTTAATGTTGACCGGGTAAAGATTAAGGTATTTACCCTTGCAGGCTTTTTGTTTGGCGTTGCCGGCGTTGTCGGCCTGATCCGTGAGCAGCTGGGCCAGGCAAGTATCGGAACCGGAAGAATGTTCCCTGCACAGGCTGCGGTAGTAATCGGCGGAACCTCTCTTGCCGGCGGTAAGGGCGGCGTAATCAACACAATCATCGGAACATTGATTATGACGGTTCTGGAAAATGGTCTGAATATGATGGGCGTTAACTCAAATATCAAGACCGGTATCCAGGGTATCATCATTCTGGTGGCCGTTATCCTGACGACGAAACGCGGAGCAACGATTATTTCTAAATAAATGCGCTGGAGGACAAGATAAATGGAGAAAAAATTACTTTTTAGCGCCAGGAATATTACAAAGACTTTCTATGGCACACAGGCCTTAAAGGGCGTTGACCTGGATGTACATGAAGGAGAGATTGTCGGTCTTGTCGGTGAGAACGGCGCAGGAAAATCTACC
>JAHZHG010000067.1:6574-8718 GCA_019420425.1 Clostridiales bacterium | reverse complement strand
TCCGGTGAGATCACCATGCATGGAAAACCCTTTGCACCGGGAGATCCGATGCAGGCGAACAAGGCCGGCATTGGCATGGTGTTTCAGGAGCAGTCCCTGATTGTTAACCTTTCTGTAGGACAGAATCTCTTTTTCGGCCATGAGAAGGATTTTATGAAACACGGCGTGGTAAACTGGAAAAAGATGTATGAAGAATCCAAACGGGTTCTGGAAGAGGTAAACTGCGGATACATCAGCCCGAAAAAGAAGGTTATCGACCTAAACTTTGCAACCCGCCAGATGGTCGAGATTGCAAAAGTAGTAAATTTAACCAAATCCGGACATGACAATGAAAAATGCCTGATCCTTCTGGATGAGCCGACCTCTGTTCTGAATGAATCCGAGGTACAGAACCTGTTTGTAGAAATGAAGAAGCTGGCGGCAAAAGGGCATGGCGTTGTATTTGTATCCCATCATCTGGATGAGGTATTGGAAATTTCTGACCGCATTTACGTATATAAGGACGGCGAAAACGCCGGAAATATGGACACAAAGGATGCAACAGAGGCAAAGCTTTATGAGGCAATGGTAGGCCGCGGCAGCACGACGGAATATTATCACCTGGCTGAGCAAAAGAAGGCCCAGGAGGAGGTTGTGCTGGAAACCAAAGATATGGGCCTCTCCGGTGTATTCAAACACTGCAACATCAAGCTGCATAAGGGCGAGATCCTGGGTATCTGCGGCGTGGTTGGCTCCGGCAAGGAGGAAATCTGTTCTGTAGTATGCGGCGACGTGAAGCCAACCTCCGGCGAGCTTTATGTGAAAGGGAAAAAGGCTGACTACAGCAGCCCTGCTCAGGCGCTGAAGGACGGGATTCTGATGATTCCCATGGAGCGTCACGCAGAAGGGATTGTCCGTGCAATGTCAGTGGCGGATAATATGGCTCTTTCCAATGCAACACTTCTTTCTGAGCATGGCATTGTGTCAAAGAAAAAGATCAATGACCAGGCAGATGCCTGGATTAAAAAGCTGCGCATTAAGACCAGCGGCAAGGATGCTGAGCTGATCTCTCTTTCCGGAGGAAATCAGCAAAAGGTTGTTTTTGCAAGAGCATTAGCCTCTGAGGCAGATATCATCATCCTGAACCATCCGACCAGAGGTGTGGATGTAGGTGCGAAGGAAGAGATTTATGCGCTTACCCGTGAAGTGGTTGCACAGGGCAAGTCGGTTATCCTGCTTGGCGATACGCTTGATGAATGCATCGGCATGAGCAACCGTGTAATCGTTATGAAGGACGGACTGATTACCGGTGAATTTCAGGCGGATGCCGGCGAGAAGCCCAGTCAGGTCAGCATAGTTACACTAATGATGTAGGGAGGATAACCATATGGAAAAGACAAATACCGCTTCATCCGCAGCAGTCTGGAAAAAAAGGCTGATGCAGAATTACAGCATCATTGTTGTTATTCTGATGCTGATTATCTTTACGATTTTAAATCCGAACTTTTTAAATGCGTCTAATGTAGTAAATCTGCTCAGTGACTCAGCCCCGCTGATGCTGCTGGCTGCGGGAATGACCCCGATCCTGATCCTTGGCTCTATCGATCTTTCGGTGGGTTCTATGTGCTCTGCAGGAAACGTACTGATTCTGGTACTGATGAAGCAGCTGAATGAGTCGATTGAGAATCCGTTTGCCTGCTTCTTCCTGGCACTGCTCGTTACGATGGCGGCAGGAATTGCGGCAGGTACTATTCTGGGACTGATTCACGTTAAGTTAAAGGTGCCGTCCTTTATTGCCTCTCTGGCGTTTATGTCCGTGTGGGATTCGGCGGCGCTGCTGATCAGCCGGTCCTCGGTAAAATTGCCAAAAGCCTTGAAAGTAACTTCGGATTGGTATAAAATATCTATCGGGCCGATAGGCCTTCCTCTGATACTTGCTATTCTCGTTATTGTTCTTTATCATTTTATGATGACGAGAACCGCATTTGGACGCGGCATATTTGCTATCGGCGGAAATGAACGGACGGCGCGGATTGCCGGCATCAAGGTTGACAAGTATAAAATTATTGTTTTTGCGATGAACGGGTTATGTGCGGCCCTTGCAGCGATGTTCCTGATGGTGAAGGCACAGAGCGCTGCGCCGACGGTTGGCGAATCATTTACCC
>JAHZHG010000067.1:5664-6564 GCA_019420425.1 Clostridiales bacterium | reverse complement strand
GCTTCTGCCGTGGCGCACGCCCACCGTCCTTAGCGGCGCGGGCAGCCTGCTGAAATCCATCATCGGTGTATTCATCATTTCTATTATTAAGAACGGAATGAATGTAGTAGGTGTAAATGCTTACTGGCAGAAGGTGGTGTACGGCGCGATTATCCTGGTTGCCGTAGCAATATCCATTGACCGTACGTCCAGAAGCAGAATCGTTAAGTAGAGGAGGAATAACTATGCAGACATCAACATTGTTTATGAAGCTGCCGGATTATGTGTGCACGCCGGACGGTCTGGAGCCGGATGAGAACGGCGATCTGATCCTGGCCTGCCCAAACTTTGCAGACCTGTCGATGCCCAGCTGTATCTGCCGGATCGACAAGGACAGAAACATCCGCAAGTGGTTCGATGTGCCGCTGAACGAAAAAACAAACGAAGCCAGAGCCATGGGCATTGCCTTTGGCCCTGACCGTGACCTTTATATTGTGGATAACCAGGGATGGCTGGATAATCGGCCTGACCTGCAGTTCCAGGGCAGGATTATCCGTGTGCGCATGAACGGCGACGAGATCGTAAAGGTAACGACGGTTGCCGATGGAATGGAGCATCCCAATGGCCTGCGGATCAAGGGAAACTACATGTATGTGACGCAAAGTATGCTCTCTAAGGTTCCGGGGCCGGACGGAAAGCTGATGAGCTGCGTGTACCGGTTCCATCTCGATGATGAAAACATACATATTACCAATACCCTTGAGGACAAGAATATTGTTGCCACCTTTGTGACACAGAATCCGAAGTGCCAGTACGGCGTGGACGGGATTGTTTTCGGTAAAGACGGAAACCTGTACATCGGCAACTTTGGCGACGGCGAGATTTACAAGCTGACCATGGACGAGGAGGGAAATGTGGTTT
>JAHZHG010000067.1:4395-5654 GCA_019420425.1 Clostridiales bacterium | reverse complement strand
GACGGCATGACGCTGGATAAATACGGCAATATCTACATCGCCGATTTTAGTGCAAACGCCATCGGCAAGGTGGATCCCGAGGGCAACATCACCCGTATTGCGGTCAGCCCGGATACGGACGGACTCCACGGAGAACTGGATCAGCCCGGAGAGCCGTGTGTATGGGGAGACGATATTATTATATCCTGCTTCGATTTAGTAACAGACGACGATAAAGTAAACACGGCCCATGAAATGCCAGCGACGCTTTGTATGTTAAAGGTAGAACCGTAGGCCGACAGAAAATTTGCGCATAGCGCAGGTGCGGAGGAGAATGGCGTATGGATTTTGCAGGCAAGCAGTTGGACAAGAGTGTACCGATACCCTTGTACTTTCAGCTCAAAGAGCTGATTGTGACAGCGATTAAGGAAGGGCATTACCCGAGCGGCAGTTTGATTCCGACAGAAAAAGAGTTCAGTGAGATTCTTCAGATCAGCAGAACCACTGTGCGTCAGGCAATTACTGAGCTGGTGCAGGAGGGGTGGCTGTATCGGGTAAAGAGCAAAGGAACCTTTGTCTCCACACCCAAAATCAGTCAGGACTTTATTATGCGGTTGATTCCTTTTGCGGAGCAGATGGAGAGCTCCGGAAAGACGCCGAGAACCGAGGTTTTGGACATGAAAACAATGGCGGCGACGGATGTTGTCGCTGCCGCCCTTGGGATCAATGTGGGCGATCAGGTCATCTATCTGTATCGCCGCAGATTTGCGGATGATGAACCGATTGTGGTGGTAGAGACGTTTTTGCCGTATTCCGAGTGCAGCTTTGTACTGGATCACGATATGGAGAAGGAATCCCTGTATGATGTCATGTCCGCAAAAGAGGAAACGGAAGTATATTGCGTAAAGCGTCAGGTGGAGGCAGTAGAGGCGACGGCCAGTGATGCACGGTATATGGATATCAAAAAAGGAAAGCCGGTACAGCTGTTCCGCTCCTATGGGCTGAATGTATTTGGCAAGCCGATGGAATACTCGGTGGCCAGATACCGCGCCGACCGAAACAGTTTTGAGGTTACGGTTTTTGCAGACAAAAAGAAATAAACGCAGACGCATAGTTATGGGGAGGCAGTAAAAACAATGAGCCAATATATATTAGCCCATGACCTGGGCACATCCGGAAACAAGGCGAGCCTGTTTACGGTGGAGGGAAAACTGGTGGGCAGCCAGGTATTTGCCTATGGAGTAAACTATTTTAACGGAACCTGGGCCGAGCAGGATGCG
>JAHZHG010000067.1:2620-4385 GCA_019420425.1 Clostridiales bacterium | reverse complement strand
TGGTGGAACGCGGTGTGCATCACCAGCAAAAACCTGATTGCAGCGACAGGGATAGATCCGAAGGAGATCGGCGCGGTGAGCTTCAGCGGACAGATGATGGGCTGTCTCTGTGTGGACAGACAGGGTAATCCCTTAAGAAAATCCATCATCTGGGCTGACCAGAGAGCGCAGAAGCAGGCGGCGCAGATCGAGAGCCACATCAGCCAGCAGGATTTCTACCATATTGTGGGACACCGGAACACGGCATCCTACGGTGTGCAGAAGCTGATGTGGGTGCGGGACAATGAACCGGAGATTTACGAGCAGACATACAAGACCCTGAATGCAAAGGATTTTATCGTATTCCGCCTGACCGGAAAGTTTTATACGGAGTATTCCGATGGAAACAGCATGGGCTGCTTCGATCTGAACAACCTGAAATGGTCCGATGAACTGATTTCCTACGCGGGAATCGACGGCGACAAGCTGCCCGAGCTGAAGCCCTCCACCTTTGTGGCAGGCGGTGTGACGGAAGAGGCGGCAAAAGCCACCGGGCTGGCCGTGGGCACCCCTGTAGTGATGGGCGCCGGCGACGGCGTAACGGCGAATGTGGGCGCCGGCTCCATCAAGCCGGGCAAAACCTACAGCTGCATGGGCACCTCCGCGTGGATTACCACCACGACGGAAAAACCGATTTACGACCCGCAGATGCGTTCCGTAACCTGGGCGCATGCCGTTCCGGGGCTGTATGCGCCCAACGGCACGATGCAGACCGCAGGCGGCGCTTACAGCTGGCTGAAAAATACAATCTGCACCATGGAGGCCTATGAGGCACAGCAGAAGGGCGTATCTCCCTATGATCTGATCAACGAGGAGATCGAAAAGAGTCCGGCCGGAGCCAACGGCGTTTTATTCCTGCCGTATCTGCTGGGTGAGCGTGCGCCGCGCTGGAACCATGAGGCAAAGGGCGCATTCCTGGGCCTGAAGGCGGAGACAGCCAGAGGGGATATGCTGCGCAGCGTACTTGAGGGCGTAACCATGAATCTGGCCATCATTCTGGATATTCTGAAAACCCAGGTGGACATCGACGAGATCATGGTAGTCGGAGGCGGAGCCAAGGGCCGCGTATGGCGGCAGATCATGGCCGATATCTACAATACCCGTATTGTAGTGCCCACCGTTTTGGAAGAGGCAGGCTCCATGGGAGCGGCAGTGATCGGCGGCGTGGGAGCAGGCATCTACAAGGACTTTACAGCCATTGACAAATTCCTGGAAATCAGTGATGTACAGGAGCCGAATCCAGAGGCCGTGAAGGCGTACGGGCCGGTGAGAGAGCTGTTCGACGACTGCTATTTTGCACTGGAGAAGGTATTCCATAAGATGAATTAATGCAGTTACAGAAAAATAAGATTGACGCAGTGTCCTGTGGAAAAACAGGCGCTGCGTTTTTCCTGTGTACAGAGGAGAGTAAAGATGAGCGTGGGAAGCTTTTCAGGGAGGAGCAATAATCTGAATCTGCTGAAATGGATAGCGGCTGTTCTGGTGATTTACAGCCACTGCTACAGCATTGTGGGCAGCACAAATGAACCGATGCTGGTATTGACCAGGGATCAGCTTTCCTTTGGCGGGATTGCCGTTGCCGTCTTTTTCTTTGCCAGCGGATTTTATGTGACCGGGAGCCTGCTGAAGAAAAACAGCGGCGGCCAGTATGTCAAGTCCAGAATTGGAAAAATCTATCCGGCGTTCATTACGGTTATTGTCCTGACGGCATTTGTGCTGGGGCCCA
>JAHZHG010000067.1:0-2610 GCA_019420425.1 Clostridiales bacterium | reverse complement strand
CTGAATATTTTACCGCAAAAGAGACGTATACATATCTGCTCTATCTGCTGATGATTCCGCATTATACCCTGCCGGGTGTATTTAACGGAAATCCCGTGGCGGATGTGGTCAATGCTCCGCTGTGGACGCTGGTTCTGGAGATGATCTGTTACATTGGCCTGTTTATTGCGTGGAAGCTCAGACTGCTGGAAAAGAAAAATCTCCGGAAGATAAATATTCTTGTGTGTGTATGCATTCTTTTGCTATTTGTCGTCCGCCCTGCGCAGATCTATCGGTTTAACACGTATCTGCGTCCATTGTTCATTTTTATTGTGGGTATGGAATATTACGTGTTTCGGGACGATATTCAGATTCGGGGAAAATGGCTGCTTGTTTCTGCAGTGGTGGGAGCGGCTGTTCTGGCAGCCGGTCTGCTGGATCTGTTTATGATTCTTATCTTCCCGTATCTGCTGAGCGCGGTGATTTTCTCTGCCCGTCAGGTGGGGGAGAAGCTGGGAAATCTGGGGAATTACTCCTATGCAATATATCTTACGGCATATCCTGTGCAGCAGACATTAGAAAACTATTTCCCGGAAATGGGTGCGGTTACAAACTGCATACTGACGGTGATTTTGTGTATGGCGCTTTCCTTACCTTTGTATCACTGGGTGGAAAAGCCGTGTGGGGAAAAAATGATGCATATAGGTGGAAAATAATAAGGCAGAGTATACAGCGTCTGGCGGGAATTTCCGTCGGGCGCTGTTGTTTTTTTGCCTGGCGGGGATTTTTGGGCATTTCCCGCCGTCTAATAATCAGAAGCGCTTCAGTAACAGAGTATAATGCCAAGGCCGGAAAAAATTGACGGCCGGAAAAGAGGAACCAATGGAATTGCTGATACAGCGTGCCAGAAGAGGCGATACAGAGGCCTTTGAACAGCTGATCCGCGGGCAGATGCAGGATTTATATAAGATTGCCAGCGCTTACCTCCGCAACGACGAGGATGCGGCCGATGTTATTCAGGAAACCATCCTGACCTGCTATGAACGGTTGGATACGCTGCAGAAAAATGCTTATTTCAAAACCTGGCTCACCCGCATCCTGATCAATAAGTGCAAGGATCTGCTGCGCCGGCGCCGGCCGGAATGCTCAATTGAGGAGGCCGGGCTGGATATCCCGGTATGGGAGGATTTTTCCGGGCTGGAATGGCGGGAGCTTTTAGCTGTGCTTCCGGAGGATTACCGGATTGCCGTGATTTTATTTTATGTGGAAGGCTTTAAGATCAAAGAAATCAGCCGGATCCTGGACGTAAAGGAGAGTACGGTGCAGAGCCGCCTGATGAGAGCCAGAAGGCTGCTGGCCAAGGAATGCGGAATAGAGAGCGGGAGGTGTATCCATGGATAACAGAGAGCGGGAATATGTGGAACGGCTGCAGGAGCCGGTGGAGATACCGGAGATCGTATGGAGCCGGGCGGATGAAGCATTTGCACAGATTAAACAGACAGAAGGAGGAGAAACGATGATTAAGCGAACAAAGAAAAAAATGGGAATAGCCATATTGGCAGTGGCCATGGCGGGAACCGTCACCGTAAGCGCAGCCGTGGCAGTAAAATGGAATGAACGGGTAGTACAGGAAATAGAGGCGGATGACCGGCAGCAGAAGGCGCTGGAGGATAAAGGTATGGTTGCCGATGAAGCGGAACCGGCAGTTTCCGATGGCATTACCGTAAAAAATATGCAGACCATTGCAGACAATCATTACATCTATATGTGGTTTGAAATCACTAACGAAAATCCCGACATTACCCTGTCAGAGGACTGCTTATTTGAAAACTTTACCTGTATCATAGAGGGAGACGGCGGAGCAGAACAGCAGCTGATGGATGGGGAATCCTTTGAGCAGACAGATAAGGAGAACGTATACACCTGCGTATATCGCGGTATTCTGGGCAGTCCGGATGGAGATACACAGATTGGCCAAGGAAAGGTAAAAATGACGCTTTCCGGAATCCATGAGTGGAAGGATAAATTGAGGGAAGAACGGATATGCAGTGAGGGAGAATGGGAGCTGGAGTGTGATCTGAATGTCGGGGATACGGTGCGGACGATTGAACCAAAGCAGGCAATCCCCGGGTACGATGATGTGGTTGTGGACCGCATTGAGCTTTCGCCGATTTCCTGCACCGTATATTATGCAGACTGGGCAGGAAGAACAGAAAACGTCACCACTGATTTGGGGGATGGAACCACCGGCGAATCTACACTTTTGCAGGATCCACCGTATCTGGTAGGCTTTCAGATGGCTGACGGCAGTATGCTGACCTACGTTAACGACGGCCCGGGAATGGCCGGGATGGTGGAAGGCTCGGATCAGTATTTTGAAAGTGATGGATTCCTTAAGGTGGTGGACGCACAGGCGATCACCGGGCTGGTGTACCTCAAAGAGGGCGTCCGGCTTTCCGGCGAGGAGCTGCCGGATGAAAGTATGCTGACTACCCTTGACTTTTGACTGTAGGTCCGATAAAATACGGACAAAACAGCAAAAAGGCGGGACAAAAATGAAACGGATCCTGATGATCAGCACCGGGGGAACCCTGGCCTCCGGCAGAGGGAAAAACGGGCTCACCCCTGAGC
>JAHZHG010000066.1:8544-10335 GCA_019420425.1 Clostridiales bacterium | reverse complement strand
CGTATCTCCCAGAGCCGTTCCTCGTCCTTTGTATTTTTGCCGTCCACGTACAGGGTTCCCTCCGTGGGCAGCAGGATCGCATTCAGATGCTTGGCCAGGGTGGACTTGCCTGAGCCGTTATGGCCGAGGATCGCGATAAATTCTCCGGCCTTTACCTGGAGATCTACGTGATCCACCGCACGGCTGACGGACTCCACCTTTCCCTGCTCATCCAGTTTTACATAGTCGTACGCCAGCTGGCTGGCTTCAATGATTTCCATATCCGTTCATCCTCATCGTTGACTGGCCTTCCACCAGCCGTGCTTCAAATATATGACGGTTTTCCACTTTTTTCTTTTTAATCAGATCAAACAGGATCTGTATTGTTGCCTCTGCCATCTCCTCCCGGGGCTGGCAGATCGTGGTAATCGACGGCTCATAAAAGCTGGCGTACTCCAGGCCGTCAAAGCCGGCTACCGAATAGTCCTGGGGAACCCGCTTTCCCGCCTCAAAGATTGCCTTGCACGCGCCGATGGCCATGCTGTCGGAAAGGGCATAGATACAGGAAAAGCTGGCGTCTGACTTCAGCAGCTCCTTGGTCAGGGCGTATCCGTTTTCCATCGTGTAAATATCCTGCTTGTCCCTGGTGTACATAATCAGTGAATCGTCCCAGGGGATTCCGTGGCGCTGCAATGCCCGGGAATATCCCTCCAGGCGCAGCTTTCCGATGCTCTCATCCTGCCGGTACGCAGCCAGTACGGCAATCCGTTGATGCCCGCACGCAATCAGATAATCCACCAGCTTTTCGCTTTCTTTTTTATTGTCCACGTTTACGGAAGGGTACTCCTCCTCCTCCGGCCCCTGCAGCTGATCGGCAGTAGCAATCACAAAGGGGGCAGAGAGCTGCTCCAGCTTTTCCCTTGCATGGGAGCTGCAGCCGCCCAGGAAAACGATGCCCCGGAGGCGTTTTTCCTTTTCCAGCTGTATCGCCGTCTCAATCTCGTCCGCTTTTTCATCTACCTGCTGCAAAACAAAGGAATACTTTTTCTTTTTCGTTTCCCGCTCCAGCACCTGAATCATCGGAATGAAAAAGGGGTTGCTGATTCCCTTGATTAATACGGCAATTGTATTGGAATCGGAACGCTTCAGATTCCGTGCACTGTTATTCGGCACATAATGATACTGCCGAATGGTATCCATGATTTTCTGTTTTGTCTCTTCGTTTATATCCGGATGATTATTGATCGCCCGGGATACGGTGCTCACACCGACGCCGCAGATCTTCGCCACATCCTTTATCGTGATGGAATCCATGGTTTTCTTTCCTTTCTAACTCGTGTCAAATTATAACAAGATAATCGGTAAAAAGCAAGGACTGACTCAAAATCCGCTTTCGGCCATGAGTCAGTCCTTTATGTCTGTATTTGCTTTCCATCAGCGGCCGTAAACCCGTACGGTTCGCGCTATCTTCTCCAGCAGCCCGTCTGTGATTTCTCCCGGAAGAAGCCTCCATCTCCAGTTCTGCCCCAGGGTGGACGGACGGTTCATCCTGGCCTCGCCGCCCAGTCCAAGATAGTCCTGGATCGGGATGATCGCCGTATCCGCCACGCTGCCCAGCGCCAGGCGGATAAACTTCCAGTGGAGCTGCGGCCGATCCGCCTCGCTCATGTCCAGATAATCCATGGCAAACTGCTGCTCTTCCCGGGGCAGCTCATCGAACCACGCCTGGAGCGTCTGGTTGTCATGGGTACCGGTATATACCACACAGTTGGAATCATAGGTGTACGGAATGTAATTTCCCCCCTCACGGGA
>JAHZHG010000066.1:529-8534 GCA_019420425.1 Clostridiales bacterium | reverse complement strand
ATGCTGGGGTATCCGGCATACTTTACCAGCCGGCGTACACCCTCCGTCACATAGCCCAGATCCTCTGCAATGATCGGCGCATCGCCCAGTTCCTCCTTTATCCGGTCAAAGAAAACCGTTCCCGGCCCTTTGCGCCAGCATCCTCCGGCTGCCGTGGACGCCCCGTAGGGAATGGAAAAATACTCGTCGAAGCCCCGGAAGTGGTCGATCCGCACCACGTCGTAGAGGGTAAAGCAGTATTTCATCCGCTGAATCCACCAGGCGAAGCCGGTTTTCTCATGGTACTCCCAGTCGTACAGCGGGTTCCCCCACAGCTGGCCGTCAGCCGCAAAGGCATCGGGCGGGCAGCCCGCGATCTGCGTCGGGCGCTCCTCCCCGTCAAACTGGAACAGCTCCGGATGCGCCCAGCTGTCCGCGCTGTCAAAGGCTACATATACGGGAATATCCCCGATGATCTCTATGCCTAGCTGATTGGCATATGCTTTCAGCCGTTTCCACTGGGCAAATACCTTATACTGGAGGAACCGGTAAAACCCAATCTCCTCTGTGTATGTTTTTTCGTAGCTTTCCAGGGCCTCCGGACGGCGCAGCCGGATATCCTCATCCCAGGAATCCCAGCTTCGCTGGCCGAAATGCTCCTTGATGGCCATAAACAGGCTGTAGTCCTCCAGCCATCCGCGGTTTTCCCGGCAAAACCCGTCGAAATCCGGTTCCGGCTTTTGGCAGAACCGCCGGTATGCCTTTCTCAGGATCGGATATCTGGTCCGGTAAAGCCGCTCATAGTCCACATACCTGGGATCTGCGCCGCTCATCGCGTCCTCATATTCTCCCGGCTCCAGCAGCCCCTCCTCTTTCAGTGTATCCAGGTCGATAAAATATGGATTCCCGGCAAAAGCGGAAAAGGACTGGTAGGGAGAGTCTCCATAACCGGTGGGACCGATCGGAAGCAGCTGCCAGTATTTCTGCCCGGCCTTTTTCAGCTGATCCGCGAATGTATACGCTTCTTTGGAAAATCCGCCTATCCCGTATTTTGACGGCAGGCTTGAAACAGGTAGTAAAACTCCGCTCGCTCTCATCCTATGCCTCCTCTCTTCTGCCCGTCATCAGCCCTTTACGGCTCCTGCAACTACACCTTCGATGATGTGCTTCTGGCAGGCCAGATAAAAAATAACGATCGGAATAATCGAAAGCACCAGCACCGCCATCATCATGCCCATATCCACGGAGCCGTAGTTGCCGCGGAAATACTGTACCACGATAGGGATGGTTTTATACTTTTTAATATCCAGTACCAGATAGGGAAGCAGGTAATCGTTCCAGATCCACATGGCGTCCAGAATAGCCACCGTAATGCAGGTGGGCTTTAAGATGGGCAGAACCACCTTAAAGAAGGTCTGGATCGGCGTACAGCCATCGATCATAGCCGCCTCTTCGATCTCCAGCGGAATGGATTTCACAAAGCCGCAGAACATAAACACCGCCAGCCCTGCGCCAAAGCCCAGATAGACAAACACAATGCCCACAGGATTGCTCAGCTTCATCATGTTGGCCAGCTTGGACAGGGTGAACATAACCATCTGGAAGGGAATAATCATCGAAAACAGGCAGAAGTAATACAGTCCCTTGGTAAATGCGTTTTTCACCCGGGTGATGTACCATGCGCACATGGAGGTGCAGATGATAATCAGCAGGACGGAACAAACCGTAATAAACAGGGAGTACCCAAAGGCCTGGAAAAAGCCTGCCTTTTCCACACCCTGAACGTAGTTGTCCCAGCCGACAAACATCTTCCCTGTGGGGATAGCAAAGGGCCTTTTGTTTATGTAGGTTTTCTTTTTAAACGAATTCAGGACAACCAGAAAAATCGGAAACAGGTATGCCAGGGAAATCACAGAAAATACTGCGGTCAGAATCCCGCCGTGCTTTGCTTTTCTTGCGTTCATTACTGCTGCACCTCCTTTTTCCTCGTCAGCCAGTTCTGGGCCAGCGCGATTACTGCCACAAGCAGGAAGAATACGACTGCCTTGGCCTGTCCTACGCCCTCATAGCCGGTTCTGCCATAGAAGGTATTGCAGATATTCAGAGCCAGCATCTCTGACATCTTGGACGGTTCTCCTGCGGTAAGCGCCAGGTTCTGGTCGTACAGCTTGAAGGAGTTGGTCAGCGTCAGGAAGGTACAGATCGTGATGGACGGCATGACCATGGGGATCGTCACCTTGAACAGGGTCTGCTTCGGCGTAGCGCCGTCAATCTTGGCCGCCTCGATCAGCTCACCCGGCACATTCTGGATACCGGCAATGTAGATGATCATCATGTAACCGATCTGCTGCCAGCAGGTCAGAATCATCAGGCCCCAGAAGCCATACGTTTCATTGTAGGTCAGAGTGCGGCCAAATTCCTGCAGAATACCATTGAGCAGGAGCTGCCAGATATATCCCAACACGATACCACCGATCAGATTCGGCATAAAAAATACTGTACGGAAGATATTGGTACCGCGGATTTTTTTCGTCAGTAAAATAGCCACCGCAAAGGCCAGTACATTGATCAGAATAACGGAAACCACGGTAAATGCCGCCGTGTACCACAGGGCATGGATAAAGGTGGAATCACTCCAGATTTTCGTGTAGTTATTAAAGCCTACCCAGACTGCATCGGTAACTGTGGTAAATTCACAGAAGGACAGGTACACACCCATGATAAAGGGAACCACAAAGCCCATGACAAATGCAATCAGTGTAGGGAGCACAAAGATGGGAAAATACCGCTTAATCGCTTTTTCCATAATTCACCCTCCTGTATTTCTCCTCTGAAAAGGGGATGAGCGAAGCATCGCTCACCCCCTGATCGCTCATTTCTGTAATTAGTTGTTTGCTGCTGCGTACTCGGTTGCCCATCCGTCAACGAATGCGGTAACTACGCCGTCCCAGTCAGCCGTGCCCTGCGCATACTCCAGAAGCGCGCTGCCTACGCCATTCTTCCACTCTTCAGAGGGCATTGTGGTGAAGCACCATGCTACGGTCTTGTGACCTGCTGCAATATCGTCGTTTGCCGCTTTTACCAGCGGGTTATCCGGCTGGAAATCATCGGTAAAGGTGGTAAACGGAGTAACAAATCCCATGTCATTAGCCATACTTGCACGTCCGGTATCACTGGTGATTACCCAGTTCAGGAAGTCCAGAGTAGCCTTGATGTCTGCCTCAGATGCGTTCTTGTTTACACACCAGTAGTTCTCAGTGCCGGTGCACAGGCCCTGGTTCTCTTCGCCTTCAACACCGATATAGATCGGCATCATTCCGATGTCCTCATCGGCAACTTCGTTGTCCTTAACCTGGCCGTAAGCCCAGGTACCGTTCTGGTAGAATACTGCCTCGCCCAGAGCGAACTCAGCTGCTGCGTCGTCGCCGGTCTTACCGGAAAGCAGGCCCGGATCGCAGGTGGAGTTGTTGATGTACAGATCGAAGATCTGCTTGTAGTTATCCAGGTAGGTTCCCTTGATGGCGTCGGTGCTGGTGATGCCGTCAGCCTGATACTCATAGTAGATCGGCAGGTTTGCCAGATGGGTCTTGAATCTCCAGTCGGAGGAGCCGTCCATACCGGTGGAAGCGAATGCGCCCTCAACCCCCAGCTCATCCTTCTTTGCCTGGATATCCTCGGCTACTGCCTTTAAGGTGGCAAAGTTGTTGATCTCGTCGATGGAGGAGATCACTGCGCCGTCCATCTCAATATACTGGTTCAGAAGAGCCTTGTTGTAGATCAGGCCGTAGGTCTCGATAACGTATGCAATACCCTGTACCTCGCCTGCATCATTGATCAGGGCAAAGTCGTCGCTGGATAATGCCTTGTATAATTCGCTGTCCTTCAGGTCGTAGCAGTAATCCTTCCAGGAAGCCAGGCCAACCGGTCCGTTTACCTGGAACAGGGTCGGGGGTACGTCCTTTGCCATCTCGGATTTCAGCGTGGACTCGTATGTACCGGAAGCGGCGGTCTGTACGTCTACATGTACGCCAGTCTCCTCTTCATATGCTGCAGCCAGCTCCTGCCACTGCTCATCCTGCTCCGGTTTGAAGTTCAGATAATAAACAGAACCGGTCTCTTCTTCTGCGAAAGCGGTCGTCGGTACGGCCAGTGTGCCCAGTGCCATGCAGGCTGCCATTGCCGTTGCTACTTTTTTGTTCCACTTCTTCATGCGTTTACCTCTCTTCTCTTTTCTGATTTTCCGAAGGATGGGGGTATCCCCGGCCTTCGGCTATTTCTGGTTACGCGGTTTTGGAAACCTTTCCGGTATCGTTATCGGTAACGTTTCCAATTCGTGCTTTTACTATAGCATAAGCTGCTTTTGGATGCAACTCTTTTCTTTCATTTCCCGTTATTTTATCTGTTATTCACAATTTTCGTTTTCCTTTTTTGTGCATTTTTCCATATTACTCTTCGTTTTTTCCCAGATCTGCAGTCCATCCTCTGCTTCTTCCCGGACCAGGGAAAAGCCAAGCCCCTTTACCACAGCCCTGGAGGCCTTGTTATCCCGGTGCACCCGGCATAAATCCTGTCCAGCCCGATTGCATGGAAGCAAAACTCCAATACGGCCTCCGCCATTTCCCTTCCGTAGCCGCGGCCGCGCCATGCCCTGTCCACCATGTAGCCCATCTCCATCTGAAGGCTGCCCGCCTCGTCAACTATCGTCTGGCTGGGGAATGGACCGCAGCTGCCGATTACCTTTCCGGTCTCTTTATCCAGCACGGTCCAGAGACCGTAGCCATAGAACCAGTACATGGTACGGATATACGCCATAAACTTATCTTTTTCTTCCGTCTCCGGATCCTCTTTCGCATCCGGGTCCTCCACCCAGGGATTCATCCCTGAATCCCGGTATACTCCGGCAAGCGTGTCCCAGTCCTCCTCCAGACTCTCCCGGATAATCAGATGGTCGCTGCGCATTACCTCTACCGGAATCCCTTTTTCCCTCTTCCATACCAGCTCCAGCATGGCGGGTTCTACTTCCTCCAGGCCCTCCAGAACCAGAGGCGCGCCCGGCATATATTCACTCTTTCCCGGCGTAAGTCCGCAGCAGACTCCTCCGGCTATACTGATCTTCCACAGGGTCTCTGTCCGGTCAGTGAGATATAGCGCATCCTCCCGCAGCTGCTCTCCTTCTTTCCCCATGGTCACTGTTATCTGCTTTTTGCTCATCTCTTCCCGGAAAACATCCAGGCCCGGTATGTCACTGCTGTCATGCATACACAGAATAATCGTGGAAAACATCGTTTTCTCTCCTTGTACGATAATATTTTTTATATTATACTACATTATATGCATATAGATAAAGTGCAAAGAAAGGATGTATCACAAATGGCAGCAAATCCAATCGTAACCATTACCATGGAAAACGGCGACGTAATGAAAGCCGAGCTTTATCCGCAGATCGCGCCGAATACGGTAAATAACTTTATCAGCCTGGTGAAAAAGGGCTTTTATGACGGCCTGATCTTCCACCGCGTCATCGAAGGCTTTATGATTCAGGGCGGATGCCCGGATGGAACCGGCATGGGCGGCCCGGGCTACAGCATCAAGGGCGAGTTCTCCCAGAACGGCTTTGTCAACCAGCTAAAGCATGAGCCGGGCGTGCTTTCCATGGCACGTGCCATGCACTCCAACCCCGCAGGCTCCCAGTTCTTTATCATGCCCAAGACCTCTCCGCACCTGGACGGCGCATATGCCGCCTTTGGCAAGGTGACCGAGGGTATGGATGTGGTAAATAAAATCGCCGGCGTACCCACCGACTACAATGACCGTCCGATGGAGACCCAGCGTATCCGTTCCATGACCGTGGACACCCAGGGTGTAGATTATCCGGAACCGGCCACCCTGTAGGCCTAAACCGGAAAATGTCCGATTTCCCGATGCATCCCGCATACCGGAAACCGGACATTTTTCTTATTTTCCGGGGCTATCACTGCCCCATACAGTGCAGAAGCTGCTGCATTTCCCTAATCCCCCTGCGCTGAGAGGCGATAATTCCCTCCAGAACCGGCTTCAGCTCCGGGCATATCCGGTGCTTCAGCGCATTCTCTGCCATCTCGATCGCCCCTCTGTGGTGCGGGATCATTTCCCGCATAAAATTCCCGTTGATGTCGTTCGACGAACAGGCATTCTGCATGCACGAAAACATGGTCTGCATGATCTGGTCTATCTTTTTCTGATAGACGCACACCTCCTGCTCCGTATTGCAAAGCCTTATGCAGCAGCCGGCAATGCCGCGCATGGTTTCGATACCCTTTGTCTGCTCGGAAATGATCTGCAGGGCAATCTCCTGCAGAGGTATATTCGTCGTATACCGGAGGATATTTCTCGACATTTCCACCGCGGCCTGATGATGGGGGATCATCTGCACGATAAAATTGTATGAAATACTGTCTGTCAGCCTGACCTGCGTCATCCCGCAGATCATCCGATCCAGAATTGCATAAAATGTCTCCAGATAGTCCTGGGCAACATGGCTAAGTTCATATGCTCTGTTCACGTTTTTACTCCTTCCCTGCGGCAGGCCCATATGGGGTCATTTCAGTATATGCCGCAGGAAGGGCTTCTGGTTCCACCGTCCGCTTATAATGTTCTATGAGGCAAGGTATTCTTCAAATACCAGATTTGTCCCCGCCAGGATTTTTTTGGTTCCGTTCAGGCCTGAGCCGGACACCTCTACCTGTCTCCGGCTGGAGAAGGAAAGCCGCCGCTCCATTACCTGGCTGATCATATTGCAGATGTATTTTTCCTTGTAGGTAATTCCGCCAACCAGGATTACCTTATTTATATCCAGCACATTCACCGCATTGAGGATAACCGCGGTGAGGTATCCGGCTTCCTTGCGCATCACGCCCAGCGCGTCCATATCCTTGGCCGCTGCCAGATCCACGATGGTCTCCCAGGAATCCAGATCGGGGCGGACTGTGACGGCATATTTTACGATGTTCGGAATTGCCGCGTACAGCTCCGCGCAGCCGTAGTTTCCGCAGCTGCACCGCGGGCCGTCCCAGCGGATCGTCACGTGGCCCAGCTCGGTTCCGCACCGGTCGCAGCCGTCAAACAGCTGGCCGTTCATCATCACGCCGCTGCCCAGGCCCTCGTCCACCCAAAGCTCCAGAAAACTTTCGTCTTCTTTTTTGATTACGTGGCGGCGTTCGGCCAGAGCCGAAGCATTTGCATCGTTTTTCAGATATGCGGGGCAGGAAAACCGTTTTTCCACATGAGCGGTAATGGATATGCCTGACCAGCCCTCAAAGCCTACCGCGTCCAGAATATACCCGCCTACGCTGTCCAACGGCCCGGGAGAGGCTATGCCTATACCCAGCAGAGGCGGAGGCGTCAGGCCCGCAGCCCGGTCTTCCTCGTCCAGCTGGCGCAGGAGCTCCTCCAGCTGGTTTTCCAGCCGCTCCAAAAGCTCTGTCCGCCCGCAGCCCGGCTCCTGGAATACCCTTGCCACCTTCAGCAGGTTTCCTGCAAAATCACTGACGCCCACCAGGCACATATGCCTGTCCATGGTAATCCCGCCCATGCGGTATGCCCGGGGATTCAGCTGTACACTGGTGGAATTTCTGCCCACGCCTCCTGCAATGACGCTGCCTTCATTCACCCAGCCCTCCTGAAGAAGCTCATCCACGATATTGCTGATACTGGCCCGGGTCATCCCCGTTCTTCTCGCCAGCTCTGCCCGGGATACCGGCTTCAGACTCAGCAACTCCAGCACACGTCTTCTGTTTACCAGCTTCATTTTTGTTGCATTAATCATTTTACCAGCCATAGTCTTCTTCCTTTCTATCGACATTGTACATTTTTCACATTATTTTGTCAACTATTTTGCCTATTTCTGTCCATTTCACGTTTTATTTGTAAATTCATTTAACAAATGTTGGAATTCAAGGTCCCTTGACATTTTCCCGGGTCATGGTATAAACTATAAAGGTACCTTTATAATTTATCGATCAGGAGGGAACACACATGGAAAACACAG
>JAHZHG010000066.1:0-519 GCA_019420425.1 Clostridiales bacterium | reverse complement strand
AGCTGGTGATGAATCTCCGGGATCTGGGACATATGATCCGCTTTCTTTTTGAAGGAAGGGGCAGCCAGAAGCGGATCCTGATTATCCTGCTGGAAACAGGCGGCATGACCCAGCGGGAGCTGACGGAACGGCTGGGGATACAGCCCGGATCTGCCAGTGAGGTTATCGGGAAGCTGGAAAGCGCCGGTCTGATCCTGCGTGTGCAAAACCCGGAGGACCGGAGAACGACAGACATTCTGCTCACTGAGGCAGGCCGCATTCAGGCGGCGGAGGCCGCCCGGCAGAGGCAGAGCCGCCACCAGGAAATGTTCTCCTGCCTGTCCCCGGAGGAAAAGGAAACCCTGCTGGCGCTGGCAGAGAAGCTGAATGCGGACTGGGATCTGCGCTACCGGGAAGTCTCCCGCAGCGCCCGCCGCTGCACCTACGGGGGCCGGAAATGATGTGGAACTATATAACACGCTATCTTCATTTTGCTATACTGGCCGCATTGTTTATGATCGGAGAGGTGCTGATGGATCT
>JAHZHG010000065.1 GCA_019420425.1 Clostridiales bacterium | reverse complement strand
GTGTTTTCGGACGTCTGCGGTCAGCAAAGAAGTGGCCCGAACGGTAGCTGCGGATCATCATATTGTCCGTCATGTCCATGGGGGCTACCAGGCCCATGCCCAGCCTGTCCTCGGGAACAAAGGAGATGCGCAGTCCTTTTTTATCCACCTCGTCCATGGAAAGCCGGGAAATCTCCACCTTTTCCTGATTGTGGGCGTAGCCGGTGATCTCCCCCTGGGAAATCTGCTGCAATCCGGCAATCGCCTCCAGCAGTTCCTTCTGTCCGCTTCCGGAAATCCCGGCAATCCCCAGAATCCCCCCGCCGTAGGCTTCAAAGCTGATATCGGTAAGGGCGTTGCGGCCCTCTTTGTTCAGGCAGCTGACCTTTTTCAGCTCCAGGCGCAGCTGCGGATCCACCGGCTCCGGCCGGTCGATGTTCAGACTTACCTTTTCGCCCACCATCATTTCGGTCAGGGAGCTTTCCGTCGCATCCTTTGTCTCCACCACACCGATATTTCTTCCCTTTCGCAGGACGGCTACGCGGTCGGAGATTTCCAGCACCTCATGCAGTTTGTGGGTAATGATGATGATCGAGCGGCCATCGCCGCGCATATTCCGCAGGACGGCAAACAGCTTTTCCGTCTCCTGAGGCGTAAGTACGGCGGTGGGCTCGTCCAGAATCAGAATATCCAGGCCGCGGTAGAGCATTTTTACGATCTCCACTGTCTGCTTTTCGGATACGGACATTTCATATATCTTTTTTGAACAGTCCAGCTCAAAGCCGTACCTGTCGGTCAGCTGCTGGATCTCCCCTGTCACCTGGGCCAGGTTCAGCTTGTTGCCGCCGGGAAGGCCCAGGATGATATTTTCTGCCGCAGTCAGCACATCCACCAGCTTGAAATGCTGATGGATCATCCCGATCCCCAGGTCAAAGGCGTCCTTCGGTGAACGGATCATCACTTCTCTGCCGTTTACAAAAATCTGTCCCTCCTCCGGAAAATAGATACCGGAAAGCATATTCATCAGCGTCGTTTTTCCGCTTCCGTTCTCGCCCAGGACAGAAAGTATTTCTCCTTTTCTCAGCGTCAGGCTCACCCGGTCATTGGCCGCCACGGCGCCGAAGGTCTTGGTTATGTTTTTCAGTTCTATCGCATTTGTCTGCTCCACTGTATTTGCCTCCGTGCTATCCTCTGTCCCGAAAAAGGAGTGTTTGTTTCCAAACACTCCCCGGTATAGTCCAGTAATTATTTCATCGTAATTCCGTCGATCTCGATCGCGAATGAAGGAGCGGATGCAAACTCAGACTCGTGGAAGTATCCGTCGCTGATGTATTCGGTGCCGTAATCGTCTGTCCAGGAATCCACGGTTTCTCCGTTTACCGTGAAGGTGGAGGTATCAAATACGTGCAGGGAGCCGTCGATGAGCGCAGCCTCAACCTCTGCTACCTTTTCTGCGGTTCCGGGAGCAACAGCCTTCTCGTTTAACTCAGTGATCTTGTCTGCGCCTTCTGCATAGCCCTGGCACCAGTCGGTCGGGATGGCCTCGCCGTCCAGTACGCACTGTACTGCATAGGTTACATACGGAGCCCAGTCGATGGATGCGGAGGTCAGCGCCCAGTCCGGAGCGGTCTCAATCATGGAAACGTTGTAGCCCACAACGGGAACTCCTGCTGCCTGGCAGGCGGTGGGGGCTCCTGAGGTGTCTGCATGCTGGCTAATCAGTACACAGTCATCGGCGATCAGCGCCTCGGCTGCCTCTTTTTCCAGATCGAAGCTGGCCCAGCTGTTGGTATAGGTAACCTCCATTGTGACTGACGGGCATACGGATCTTGCACCCAGGAAGAAGGCGGTGTATCCGCTGATTACCTCAGCGTAGGGATAGGCGCCTACATAGCCCATCTTTGCGGTATCCTCGGTGATCGTACCCTCCTCGATCATCTGATTTAACTTCATTCCGGCTACTACACCGGAAACGTAACGGGATTCATAAACAGAAGTAAAGTAGTTGTGCATGTTCGGCAGTCCGCTGCTCGCTGCCTGGAAACCGGTAGCGTGGCAGAACTCTACGTCCGGGAACTCTGCTGCTGCCTGCAGCATGTAGGACTCATGGCCGAAGCTGTTTGCAAATACAATATTGCAGCCCTGGTCAGCCAGGTCTACAGCAGCGTCATAGCATGTCTCATCCTCGGGAATCGTCCATTTGATGATGATCTGATCATCGGAAAGCCCCAGGTTTTCCTTCATTTTCATGGCGCCTTCGTAGTGGGCTGCGGTATAGCCTTCATTTTCATCGCCAACATAGATGAACCCACCCTTCAGGTCTTCCTTGGCTACGCCTTCTCCGGAAGTCGTCTTTGGCAATTCCGCTCCGTATGCGGTCATGGACAGTACCATAACGCCGGCCAGCACTCCTGCAACTGTTTTCTTCATGTTCTCTCTCCTCCGTATTCTTTGTGAGCCTCTCCGCCGCACCGTGTGCGGCGCACATAAGGTAAAAGCAACACTTTCAGTATAAACATCTCCGGGACAAAAGTCAACGCCATTCCCTATTTTGCAAGCAGCTGATCTGCAAGCGCTTCCATTGCCCTGACGGTATCTGCGTTCATTGTGGAGCGGATGGTGACCACCGGCTCTACCAGATCGATGTTCTTCATGCCTTCGAAGGCTGCCTTCATCAGCTTGCCGGACATGGGCGCCCAGGAGCCGTTTTCGATGATGGCCGTTTTGCGCTTCTGGAAGTTTTTGATCTTCAGATGGTACAGATAATCTTCCATGCAGGGGAACAGGTTTCCGTCATATGTCGGGCAGGCAACGACCAGCTTGTCGTAGCGGTAAGCGCTGGCTACCGCTTCTGCCATGTCGTCTCTGGAGAGATCGAAAAAGCGTACGTTCTCTGCGCCTTTGGCTTCCAGAATCTCAACCAGCTTTTTCGCCGCCTTTGCCGTGTTGCCATGGATGGACGCGCAGGCAACAACCACGCCTTCCTCCTCCGGCTCATAGCTGCTCCAGGTCAGATATTTGCCAATGTAGTAGCCCAGATCCTCCCTGAGCACGGGGCCGTGCAGGGGGCAGATCGTCTGGATATCCAGGGTAGCTGCTTTTTTCAGCAGGGCCTGTACCTGCGCGCCGTACTTTCCTACTATATTAATAAAGTATCTTCTCGCTTCGTCGGCCCACGGCTCATCCGCGTCCAGGGCGCCGAACTTGCCAAAGCCGTCTGCGGAAAACAGGATTTTTTCTGACTGCTCGTAGGTTACCATTACCTCCGGCCAGTGTACCATCGGGGCCATAAAGAACTGCAGGGTGTGCGCGCCGAGCCTTAAGGTGTCGCCCTCTCCCACGACAATTTTTCTGTCGGTCAGATCAAAAGTGAAAAACTGGGGCATCATGGAAAAGGATTTTGCTGTGCTGACCAGCTTTGCCTCAGGATATTTTTCTACAAAGCGCTGGATGTTTCCGGCATGATCCGGCTCCAGGTGGGATACCACCAGATAGTCTGCTTTTCTGCCGCCGAGGGCTTTCTCCAGATTGGCAAACCACTCGTCCGTTGCTCTCGGGTCAACGGTGTCCATTACGACTGTCTTTTCGTCCAGAATTACATAGGAATTGTAGGATACGCCGTTGGGCACTACGTACTGACTCTCAAATAAATCGATCGTCTTGTCATCCACTCCTACATACAAAATGGCGTCGGAAATCTTTACTTCACTCACTTTATTACCTCCTGATCGTCTGCTTTGTTTTTTGCCGACCTCATTATATCGTATTTTCCTTTTCTTGCCTACTGTTTTTCTTTTGGTTTTCGGGATTTTTCGTCCCCGTTCTTTAAAATCCGCGGATGGTATCCGACTCCTCGTTTCCGGTATTGATGATTTTGCGGATAATCACGTCGTATCCATAGCTGTCGTTTACCTGAATGTGCACGCGGTCACCGACCTTGTGCCCCAGCAGGGCTTTGCCCATGGGGGATTCCGTGCTGATCCGTCCGTCCAGGGAGTTGCCGCGGATGCTGGTGACAAGGCGGTAGGTTTCTACGACATCGTCTTCTTCTACGTAGACTTCAATGGTATTGTTTATGCCTACTTCATCGTCGCGGGATTCGTCGGAAACGATTTCTGCGTTTTTCAGCATACGCTCCAGATAGCGAATACGGCTCTCGTTCCGGTTTTTGTCCTTTTTGGCCGCATGATATTCGAAGTTTTCGCTCAGATCGCCGTGAGCCCTGGCTTCTTTTACGGCTTCAATGGCTTCTTTTCGTACCACGAGCTTGCGGTATTCGATTTCCTCTTCTATCTTTTTTACGTCGCTTTTGGTCAGTTGTTCATGTAGCATGGTTTATCGTCCTTTTGTTTTTTCCGTCTATTATAGCGCAGAAATCCTTTGTTGTACAATTGTTTTTCACTATTCGCTTTTCCGGACTAATTCCACAAATTCCTCCTGTGTCATCACCGTGGTCTCTCCGTCCTCTCTGCTGCGCACAGAAATCGTTCCGGATTCTTTCTCCTGATTTCCAATAATAATCATATACGGTACCCGGTCCAGTCGTGCCTCCCGGATTTTGAACCCGATTTTTTCATTTCGGGAATCCAGCTCACAGCGCACGCCCTGCTCCTCCAGCTGCTTCATCACCTCGGACGCATAAGGAAGGTATCCTTCGGAAATGGGCAGGATTTTCGCCTGTACCGGTGAGAGCCATACCGGGAATTTTCCCGCATAGTGCTCGATCAGGATACCGATGAACCGCTCGATGGAGCCGAAAACTACGCGGTGGATCATAATCGGGCGGTGTTTTTCTCCGTCTGCCCCTACGTACTCTGCGCCGAACCGCTGAGGAAGCTGGAAGTCCAGCTGTATGGTTCCGCACTGCCACGTTCTGCCGATGGAATCCTCCAGATGGAAGTCGATCTTCGGGCCGTAAAATGCGCCGTCGCCTTCATTTACCACGTAATCCAGCTGCATTTCCTCCAATGCCTCCCGCAGGGCATCCGTTGCCAGCTCCCACTCGTGATCCTCTCCGATGCTGTTTTCCGGGCGGGTAGACAGTTCGACATGGTATTTGAATCCGAATTTTGCATATACCTCGTCGATCAGCCGGACTACGCCCTTGATCTCCTCCTTGACCTGGTCCTCCCGCATGAAGATGTGGGCATCGTCCTGGGTGAAGCAGCGTACCCGCATCAGGCCGTGGAGCTGGCCGGATTTCTCGTGGCGGTGTACCAGGCCCAGCTCGCCGATGCGCATGGGCAAATCCCTGTAGGAGCGCGGCTCCAGCTGGTAAACCAGCATTCCGCCCGGACAGTTCATGGGCTTGACCGCAAATTCCTTGTCATCAATCGTGGTGGTATACATGTTTTCCCGATAGTGATCCCAGTGTCCGGAGGTCTCCCACAGATTTCTGGTAAGCATAATCGGCGTGGAAATCTCCACATAGCCCTCGCGGCGATGGATCTTTCTCCAATAATCGATCAGCAGGTTTTTCAGCGTCATTCCCTTGGGCAGGAAGAACGGGAAACCGGGACCTTCATCCAACAGGGCGAACAGGGACAGCTCCTTTCCCAGCTTCCGGTGATCCCTGCGCTTGGCCTCCTCCTGCTGGTGCAGATACGCCTGCAGCTCTGCGTTTTTGGGGAAGGCTGTACCATAAATCCTAGTCAGCATCTCGTTTTTCTCGCTGCCTCTCCAGTAGGCTCCGGCCACCGCAGTCAGCTTGAAGGCCTTAATCAGGCAGGTGTTGGACACATGGGGGCCTGCGCAAAGATCGATGTATTCTCCCTGGCGGTAAAAGCTGATTTGTGCGTCCTTTGGCAGGTCATGGATCAGTTCTACCTTGTAGTCCTCGCCCCGCTCCTCCATCAGCCGCAGGGCCTCCGCCCGTTCTGCGGTAAAACGCTGCAGAGGCAGAGACTCCTTTACGATTTTGGCCATCTCCTGCTCTACCTCGGCCAGCCGCTCAGCCGTGAAGGGAAAGGAAAAAGCAAAGTCATAGTACAAGCCCTGGACAATGGCCGGGCCGATGGCGCATTTCGTGTCGGGATAAAGCCGCTTTACCGCCTGTGCCAGGACGTGAGCCGCTGTATGGAAAAATGCCTTCCTTCCTTCTTCTTCCTCAAATTTCAGTTCCTGTATGGAACCATCCTTCATGCTTACCTTCATGATTTTCTTCTCCTTATGAATTAATTCAGCACAGAAAAAAAGGCACCCAAAAGACTTTCGTCTTAAGGGTGCCATCGTCTCCGGCACGGTTCCACCTTAACTTTTCACTTCAGATTCGTTCAAATCCCAGCCTTTAACGCAGGCGTACGGCGTGGCTTACTGATCTTATTTTTACTGGTTCAGCCGCGCAGTTCGGGAATGGTTTTCGTCCGCGCTCTTCATAAAAAACTTCCACCACATGTTTTTCTCTCTGGATGCGCCCTGCGGACTACTCTTTCCGTCATTACTTTTCCTATGCTGTTGGTTTTATTATAGCCCCTTTTTTCGGTTTGTCAAGGGCTCTATCTCCGGACGACATTATGATTCAGCCATTTTCTGCTGTGGAAGCGCCAGGCAAATACGATTCCCCGCACGGTCCAGTCGGCAAACATGCCGATCCAGACGGCTATCGGGCCGAAGCCAAAGCTCCTGGCCAGCAATACGCAGAGGCTCACCCGAAAGGCCCACATGGAAATGGTGGTCACCAGCATGGAAAAGCGCACATCTCCCGCAGCCCGCATTCCGTAGGCCGGGATGAAGGACAGGGTCCAGGCAAAGGGCTTGACCAGAGAAATCCAGCACATCAGGGAAAAACAGAGCTTTGCACTCTCTGCTTCCATACCGCCCAGGACGGTCACCGGCCAGGTGGCGGCAAACACGAGAAGGACACTGACCACGACTACCGCTTCGCCCACGACAGTCAGCTTCTTTACATAATATACGGCTTCGTCCTTCCGGCCTGCGCCCATGGCCTGGCCCACAATCGTCATCAGACCGATGCCGATTCCTATGGCCCCAATCCCGCTCAGGTTTTCCAGAATAGCCGTCATGGCCTGGGCGGCAATCGCCACGGTTCCCATGGTGGAAACGGTGGACTGAATAGCCAGCTTGCCAAACTGGAACATGCTGTTTTCAAAGCCTGAGGGGATGCCGATAAACAAAATCTTCTTAATCAATCCGGCATCCGGGCGGATACTCAGGTAATTTCTCACCGCCAGCTCCTGCTCCGGACGGTGCAGGCAGGCCATCACCACGACTGCCGAAAATACCCGGGAAACCAGGGTCGCGATAGCCGCGCCGCCTACCCCCATGTTGAATACCCAGATCAGCACTGCGTTTCCTCCGATATTCATCAGATTGGAAATTACAGAAATGGTCATTGGCGTGCGGGAATCCTCCTTGGCCCGGAAGATAGAGGCGCCCGCATTGTAGAGGGCGATAAAGGGGAAGGAGAGGGCCGTATAAAAGAAATATATGCCCGAATTTTCCATCACCAGCTCATCCACTTTTCCGAAGATCAGCCGCAACAGCGGCATACGCCAGATCAGACATGCGGCAGTCACGGTCAGGGAAATCACGGTAACGATAAATACCACCTGCTGTGCCGCCTGCTGTGCCTCCTGTTTTTTCTGATAGCCCAGATACTGGGCACAGATTACCGTCCCTCCGGCTGCCAGTGCGGAAAGTGCCTGGATCACCAGCACATTGATCGAGTCTACCAGGGATACGGCCGATATGGCCTCTGATCCCACATTGCTGACCATGATCGTATCCACGGTTCCCATCAGCGCGGTCAGCAGCTGCTCTACAATCAGTGGGATCAGCAGGCTGCGCAGGTCGGCGTTACTGAACATATGCACCGTATCTGCCGTTGTCTTTTTTCTTTTTTGCTTTTCTATTCTCATCTGTTTTAGCCTTACCTTTATTTATTTCTCATTTCTCATGATGCCGCCCGGCTCTTCCTCTTTCTCTTTTGCTGCCGAAAGCTCCCGCTTTCCCAAACGGACATCCTCCATAATCTCTGCCGTCTCGTCATCCAGATAGTTGAACAGGTAGTTTCTGCCGCCGGATGTTTTTCCTTCTTTCTGCAGCTCGCCGCGGATTTCTGCGCTGACCCGCTCTACCTCTTCCTTAAGGCCCTGGGCGGACATGCGCCGGCAGCCCTGGCCGAGGATGATTACCTGCTCCAGGCCGTCGGAGGTGGCCACGGTTACAGCATGCCTGCGGCCGATCTCATGGGCTACCTTTTCGATATACTGGTCTGCGGTTTCCGCTTCGCGGGTATAGACCACATGGATATTGTGATGCTTCAGGATTTCTTCGGTATGGCCCTCCACCTTGTACGCATCGAACACCAGGATCAGGCGGCAGCTGACGTAGCCCTGGTAGTTGCATAAAATGTCGATCAGGCGCTGCCGGGCGCCGTCTATGTTCGTCCTGGCCAGATCTCTTAACTCGTCCCAGGCGAAAATAATGTTGTATCCGTCTACCAGAAGGTATTCATCCCGGTTTTCCGCTTTGGCAGGCCTGTAACGCTCTGTTCCTGACGCGGCCTCACGAATGACCGGAGCAGAGTAGGTGTTCCTCTCCCGTTTAATCGGGCCGTAGGTTCGGGTGAAAATTTCCTCCAGCTCCTTTTCGTCCGCCCAGGCGCTCCTGCTGCCCTGCTGCCTTTCGCCGGCCGGCGCAGGCTCCTTCTGGGGCTCTGTCTTTTTCCAGACGCTCTCCAGATGCATATAGTCTTTTACTCTGTCCCAGCTCACATTGAAGCCTGCCCCGTGGGCACAAAATACCGAACCGGTGGGATTCTGCAGATCCCGCTCCGAATCGTAGCCGATCTGTTCGACGATCTCCTCCTCATTGTGGCATGGCTCATAGCCCTTCAGGGAGCAGAACAGACGGCCTCTGCCCCGGGTATAGGCCGCCACCTCGGTCTGGTAGCCCTCCATGGTCTGCACTGGCGCGCTTCCGGTCAGTACAGCCATTTCTCCCTCAAGCTCCGGCGCCCCTGCGGTTCCGCTCATTTTCTGAATATCGGCCATTGCCCGGCCCACGGTGTCCGAAGGCACCTCCAGCCGAAAGTCGTAGTATGGCTCCAGCAGCCGGCAGCCGGCGGTTTTCAGTCCCTGGCGCACAGCCCGGTAGGTAGCCTGGCGGAAGTCCCCGCCTTCCGTATGCTTCAGATGGGCACGGCCTGCCGCCAGGGTGATCCGCATGTCCGTAATCGGCGAGCCGGTCAGCACACCGGGATGCTCTCGTTCCATAAGATGGGTGAGGATCAGGCGCTGCCAGTTTTTATCCAGCTCATCCTCGCTGCAGACCGTGTCAAAGACAAGACCGCTCCCCGGCTCTCCCGGCTCCAGCAGAAGATGCACCTCAGCGTAATGGCGGAGGGGCTCAAAGTGTCCCACGCCCTCTGCCTTCTCCCGTATAGTTTCTTTATAGACAATATTCCCGGCGCCAAATTCCACCGGGATGCCGAAGCGCTCCTGAATCTGGCTTTTTAAAATCTGGATCTGAATTTCTCCCATAACCTGGGCGTGGATCTCTCCCAGCTGTTCATTCCATACCAGGTGCAGCAGAGGCTCCTCCTCCTCCAGCTGACGCAGCTTTTGCAGGACAATATGTACGTCGCTCTCCGGAGGCAGAATAATCTGATAGGTCAGCACCGGTTCCAGCACGGGCAGGATATTTTCCGTCTCCGCTCCCAGCCCCTCTCCCGGCCAGGTGGCGGTCAGGCCAGTAACTGCACACACGGTACCGGCCTCTGCTTCGTTTACCAGCTCATATTTGTCCCCGGAATAGAGACGTATCTGATTGATCTTTTCCTCCCACCGTCCGTCAGCTGCTCCCGGATTTTTGCCGGACAGCAGGGATTTTACCTTTAGGGTGCCTCCGGTAATCTTCATATGCGTCAGGCGGTTGCCCTGGTCGTCCCTGGATATCTTGTATACCCGCGCGCTGAACTCCTCCGGATACGGTTTTTCCACGGTCAGCCGTCCCAGATCCGCCAGGAACTCCTCCACGCCCTCCAGCCTCAGCGCGGAGCCAAAGTAGCAGGGAAATACCCGCCGGGACGCGATCAGGCCGCGGATTTCCTCTTCTGCGATGCTGCCCTGCTCCAGGTATTGTTCCATCAGGCGCTCATCGCAGACGGCCAGATTTTCCAGAAACTCCTGGCTCTCCTGATCTGCCGAAAAATCGATGCAGCCTCCGTCCAGACGGTTTTTCAGTTCCGCCAAAAGGGCCGCCCGGTCGGTTCCCGGCTGATCCATTTTGTTGACAAATAGAAATACCGGGATACCGTACCGCTCCAGCAGACGCCAGAGGGTCAGGGTGTGGCCCTGAACCCCGTCCGCGCCGCTGATGACCAGCACCGCATAATCCAGCACCTGGAGCGTCCGCTCCATTTCCGCGGAAAAATCCACA
>JAHZHG010000064.1:460-10381 GCA_019420425.1 Clostridiales bacterium | reverse complement strand
GTGTGTGAAAGTTTTTCTGTAAAAGATCTTCTATGATAATGATTTGAGAGCTGGATAGCGGATTTTGCGATCCAGCTCTTGGTTATATTACTATCAAAAATGAGGCAGCATGTCAAGGGCACCTGCCACGGCAGGTGTTCATTTTACCATTTACAGGCTGGCTCTTTTTTTGTTATTCCGGAACCCGCCCCTCATACATGATGGACAGTTCTCCGTAGACCTTGCCCCAGTTCCGGATCGGCATGGTCCATTTCTTTGTGGCTTCAAAGGTCGCCAGGTAAAGTGCCTTCAGCAGAGCCTGATCGCTTGGAAATACGCTGCGCTGGCGGTTCAGCTTACGGTATGTAGAATTTAAGGATTCGATCGCATTTGTCGTATAAATGACCGTCCTGACATCGGTGGAGAACTTGAAGATCGGCGTGATTGCATCCCAGTTCGTTACCCACGATTTCATGGCATTGGGATATTTTTCTGACCATTTTTCAATTACCTGATCCCGGATTACCTCGGCCTGTTCTGCTTTTGGCGCCTGATAGATTTTTTTCAAGTCAGCTGCGAACGGTTTCTTGTCCTTATCCGCCACATATTTTAACGTGTTTCGTACCTGATGGACAATACATCTCTGATACTCTGTTTTGGAAAATGCTGTATTGATAGCCTCTTTGATTCCGGTAAGACCATCTGCACAGATAATCAGGATATCTTTTACTCCACGATTCTTCAGTCCATTTAAAATGGATAGCCAGTACTTTGCGCTTTCATTCTGCCCAACCTCTATCGTGAGGACTTCTTTTCTGCCCTCCAGATTGATGCCAAGAATCACATAGGCCGCCAGTTTCCGGATGATCCCGTTATCCCGAACGGAGTAGTGAATCGCATCAATAAAGAGAACCGGATAGATCTCATCCAGAGGCCTGTTCTGCCACTCTTCGATCTGGGGAAGCAGTTTGTCCGTAACATCGGAAATGAAGCCCTCAGAAGCTTCAAATCCGTAAATATCCATGAGGGTATCAGAAATCTGGCGTGTCGTCATTCCTTTGGCATACATGGAAATGATCTTCTGGTCGATATCGGAAATGTCCTTCTGACGCTTTTTCACGACCTGTGGCTGGAAAGTAGACTTCCGATCCTGTGGGACATCAATCGTCATGGAACCGAAGCTGGAATTTACCTGTTTGGGTTTTGTGCCATTCCGGTAATCATCCATTTCAGAGCGGTCGATGCGTTCAGATCTTTCATAACCAAGATGATCGTCCATCTCGGCCTCCATCATTTCCTTGATGGTGCCGCCAAGCAAATCTTTCAGGGCATCCTGGATATCCTGCGCGGATTCGATGTCATACTCCTGCAGGAGCTGTTGGATGATGGCTCGTTTTCCATCGGTCATTTGAACATGGTGTACTGGTTTCTTTTCTCTTCTTGCCATAATAAAAGGCCTCCTATGAATTAGATTTTATCATAGAAGACCTAATATTCAAACTTTTACAGACTTTTTTTCATAGTCTCGATGCCGCAGAGGCATCCGGAAAGCCAACGGCTCTATTTCCCCATCTGCATGTTCTTCCGATACTCCGAGGGCGATACGCCGCATACACTCTTAAAGGTTTTCATGAAATGCTTTTCGTTCTCATATCCCACCTTCTGGCTGATGTCAATGATCTTTTCATCCGTCTCCTCCAGCAGCCGCTTGGCCTCTCCTATGCGGATCATTTTCAGATAATTAACGAAGTTCATCCCCGTGTATTGCTTAAAGCTTAAAGAAAACAGGGAGTAATTCATGGACACATGGTTGGACACCACCGCCATGTTCAGCTCCTTGTCGTAGTTCTCCCGGATATAGGCTACTGCCTGGCTGATCTTTCCTTTGTTCCGGTAGTCGCTGAATTCGGACATGATCAGCTCGTTCGTCCGCATGGCCCAGGCCCGGAATTCCTCCAGAAATGCAGCGGCTTCGGGATAAGAAAGGGGCTGCTTCAGCTTCAGATAACCGGTCATGTCCATTTCCAGCACATTCCTGTACGTCACCAGGATCTGTTCCAGCACAATAACCGTGGTATCCAGCAGCTGCTTCCGGTCGAGATTTTCCCGTTTTGCCCGGAAATAATAGTTTTCCAGCCGGTTCAGGCCGCTCTGCACCTTGTCTGTTCCAAACAGCTGCACAAACTGTTCGGCAAACTGCTCCGGAAGCTCTGTTTTTTCCGTATCCTCCAGCTGCTCTGCCCATATCTGCTTTCCGGCAATAAATGCGAATCTTCTGGCCTCCAGCGCCTCGGTATAGCCATCCTTCAATCCGCGGATCCCCTCATGGCTTTTACTGATTCCCGCATATGTCCCCTCTTCCAGGCGCTCAGCCGCTTTTTCCTCCGCAATAAACACAGACTGTCCGTCGATCTCGCCGAGCTCCAGGATACCGCCGGATGCTTTGCCCAGGCTGTCCGGGCAGACGATTATCCGGTACCTGCCGGACATAAATCTCTGCTCAAGCTCCCGCAGCTCATCCTCCGGCAGCGTTTCCCGGTTGACGATCAGATAACGAAGCTCCCGCAGGCCCAGGCGCCGGCCCTCCTCCTGCTTTTTTTCTTCTTCCTTCAGCTGGGCCTCCAGCTTTTCCAGGATTGCATATACCTTTTCCCGCTCAATCGGCTTCAGCAAATAGTCCTGCACGCCGCCCCGCAGGGCTTCCACGGCATAGCTGAAATCATCATAGCCGCTGACTACAATGGTTTTCGGCGGGCAGGCCAGCTCATGCAGCTGCCCGATCAGGGTAATTCCATCCATCTTGGGCATACGGATATCGGTAAACATCACCTCCACCGGCCGGGAACGCAGAATAGCCAACGCTTCCTCCCCGTTCCGGCACTCCAGAATTTCCCCGATCTCCACCGGAGAGCGCTTCACCATAGTCACTATCCCCTGACGGATCATTTTTTCATCCTCTACCACTAACAGACTCTTCATTTCACGCCTTCTCCTCCCTCTGCGTAATCGGAATCGTCACCGTTACCTTCGTATAGCAGCCCTCACGGGAAACCACGCCGATGCCGTACGGCTCGCCAAAGGATACCCGTATCCGGTCCTGCACGTTTTTCAGGCCAATGCCGTTGCCCGAACCTCCGCTGACCTCGATCTCCCCGGCTATCTTTTTCTCCAGCTCCTCCACCTGCTGAGGAGTCATCCCCCGGCCGGAGTCAGTAATCTCCAGCACAAAATACCCGTCATATTCCAGCGCCTTGATATAGATGCTGGCGTCCTCAGCCAGCTCCTCAATACCGTGACAGATCGCGTTTTCCACAATCGGCTGGAGAGACATTTTAGGGATTTTCTGAGCATAAACCAGATCAGATATTTTCAGCGACAGATTAATTTTGTAATCATAGCGCAGATTCATCAGATCGAGATAATCCCGGATATACTGAATCTCCTGACGGACAGTCACCTCCTGGGATACCCAGCGCATGCTGTAGCGCAGCAGTCTTCCCAGAGAAGTCACCGCATCAGAAATATCATACTCCTCATTGATCTCCGCCATCATCTTGATGGATTCCAGTACATTATAGATAAAGTGGGCATTGATCTGATTCTGCAATGCGCGTATCTCCGAATTTTTTGCCAGACGCTCCCGGTTAACGTTCTCTTCAATCAACGCGCGGATCCGTCCCAGCATTTTATTGATCTGCGCGCCCAGCTCGCTGATCTCGTCACTGCCATCCTCCCGGGCCGTAACCTCCAGAGCCCCGCCCTGTACCTGGCGGATAACATCCATCACTGCGTAAAATCGCTTCAGCAGTATCCTGACCACCCAGTTGACGATCAGCAGGGCAATCACAAATACGGCCGCCATGATGGCCAGAAACATATTTTTCTGCATGTCGATATATTCCAGCTCTTCCTTCATTCTGGTCACCTGGATCAGTCGGCCGGAAAGCTCCTTTACCGGCATACATCCTACAATCACCGTCTCTCCCGCAAGCTTCGTTTCCCGGTAAACGGCCTCCCCGCTATCCTCCATCGCCGCCGCTTCCAGCAGCTCCTCCGGATCCTCCAGTTTTACCGCGCCGGAATACACCGTTCCGTCATCCAGGACAAAACAGCCCCACAGCTTATCATTTCCCTCAAAGAGCTGCGGGAAAATCCGGGTCATATCCACCGCTACCTCCAGCACGCCGATCTCCCCCAGCTCATAATCCGTAAATGAAGTTACCAGGGACATGATGTGCTCCCTGCTGCGGGTGGAGAGACTGCCCACCCCGCTGTCCTCATAGTCAAACTGCCACTGCCCCGAAACGTAGGTATCTGCCCAGGCCAGCGTCTCCATCCGCTCGTGCCTGTACAAAATCGGCATCATCTCCAGGAAATCATTGCTCTCGGCATAGACCCGTATCCGGTAGAGATAGGGGTTGCTGTTTACCAGCCGCTCCAGCATGGCGATATCGTTCTGGTAAAAGGAAACCAGCTCCTCCGTCTCCATATGCTCTCCCCGCTTCAGGCCGGCCAGAACCTCGTTCAGCTTCTGATTATTCAGGAACATCTGTGAGGACATATTGCACAGATCCACCGTCTTTTGTATTTCGCTGTACGTCTGCACCATCGTCTCCTCAGCCGTGTTCTCCACCTGCTTGACCGTAGTGCTTTTCAGGTTATTGAACAGGATCTGGTAAATCACGATAATCGGAATAATGATGATCAGCCCGATCACCACGGTAAACTTGACGTTGAGTTTTTGGTTTACAAACCAGTTCATCTGCCCCGCTCTCCTCTTTACTCCAGTCCCAGCTTTTCCTTCATCTGCCGCATTTGCTCCGTCGTCGCCTTCAGCACCTTCTCATAACCGTAGGAATCCCGTTTTTCCAGAAATTCTGCAAAGATTTCGTCAAACTCGTTTTCTGATTTGGCCAGCAGAAGCGCCGGCAGGGTTTTGCCCCACTCCTGCTCCACACGGGCGGAAATATTGGCCTCCTCTGTCCCCGCTTCAAAATTCACCTCATACTGCCCGGCATAAATGGTGTACGGATACGTCCACTCCTTAATCTGACGCTCTGCCTCTGTAATCTGCAGGCCCCACTGCATCTGCATGACATTATCCTGAAACATCCAGTAGGTATTATCCGCGCCGTACACACGGTCATACTCCTCCCGGTTTGTCTCCAGCACTGCCTGTACCTCAGGCCGGGTGACTGGTTTGCCGTCCACCACGTCATACATCTCTCCCTCGATGCCAAGATAGGTCAGCTTCTGCCCGCGTTCGCTGATCAGGTAGGTCAGCAGGGAGATGGCGCGCGCGGGATCCGCGCAGTTTTTGGAGATAAACGTAACTGTCCAGCCATTGATGCTGGTTCCCGGCAGGGTAGGATCGTCGCCCGCCGCATTTTTCGGCCCGTCCACCGCCATGTAGGCGCCATCCGGATTCCGGTCATACAGAAGCTTCTGCTGGTCCAGCATGTCCTGCCCCTGATAAAACATACAGAAATACCTGCCCTGTGCAATCTTTTCCTCGATCTGGCTTCTGCGGTCAATAAAAATATCACCCGCCAGCAGGCCCTCCTCTCCCAGCTCGCGGAACACCTTCAGCCATGAAATATAGTCCGGATTCAGCAGGCGGTCAACCGCCTCCCCGCCGGTCTCATAGGGTACGGCGAGAAAATTCTGCAGGTATTTATCAAAGGAATTGCAGCCTGACTGGCGGAATTCCTCTGCGCCGATGGGGATCAGCGGATAGCCGTCCACCTCCGGGAACTGCTCCGCCGCGGCCTTTACCGCTGCGCAAAAGCCCTCCGGCGTCGTCATATCCGGGCTGCCGATTGCCTCGTAGATATCCTTACGCACCAGAAAATTCTGATTGGAGCCAATACTGTCGTTTTCCTTATAGTCCTGGGGCGTATAGGAGGAATTGGGATAGCAGTAAAGGTTGCCGTCCTCCTTTGTATACCAGCCGGCTGTATCCGCGTCGATAACCTGAAAAAAATACGGATCGTATTCCTCTGCCAGCTCATTCAGCGGATAGACCATCCCCTTTTCCACCATTTCCTGCGCCTGATTCTCCCACCAGCCCAGGGTAATAATATCCGGAAGTGTATCAGAGGCAATCATTGAGTTCATCTTCTCTGCCTCGCTTCCCGCCGGAGTCACGAAGTTCACACGGATCCCTGTCTCCTCCGTAATCTTCTTCGAAACCAGATTCTCTCCCCAGTCAGCCTGAAACCAGGAAAAATTGACATACCAGTCCAGGCTGACCGGCGTATCCTGGTAGCGTTCCCAGCCCGGCGCTTCTGCCCGACTGCCTTCTCTATTTCCTTCCAAACTGCTTTGCAGCGCCTGACCGCCGCTGCAGGCCGTCATTCCCATGACCGCCATACAGCAGCAGGCAAGCGCTGCAGATTTATGCCAGAATTTCTTCATTAATCCATCCTCCCACACAACCAGGTTCTGAGATAATATTAATGAATTTTTTGTCACATTGCAAGTAATTTACTCCTTTACGCTGCCCGCAGAAATACTGCTGATGATATACTTTGAGCAGAAGCAGAATACGATCAGGATGGGGATGACGGAGATGGCTACCGCCAGATACGTCGCGCCCTGGTTTGCCACAATATCTGTGGATGAATTTAAGGTGGCAATCAGCACCGGAAGCGTGAACTTCTCTTTCTTGGTCAGGATAATCATCGGAGTCAGGTAGCTGTTCCAGTTTCCGATGAACGCGCCGATGGACATGGTGGCAATCCCCGGAGCCATGATCGGCAGGACAATCCGGTGAAAGATATACAGCTCGCCGGCCCCGTCGATTCTGGCCGCCTCCAGAAGCGCCGGGGGAAGCACGGATTCCACATACTGCTTCAGGAAAAATACAATACCCGGTGATGCAATTGCCGGTACAATCAGCGGAATGTAGGAATTGATCAGATGCAGGAAGCTGACCAGATCATAAAAGCCCAGCAGTCCCAGCTGTGCGGGAATCATCATGAACAGCAGGATTACGGCGAAAAGCACATTTCTTCCCTTAAATTTGTAAATCGCCAGGGCATATGCCGTCATTGCCGAGAAATAAGCCGTCAGCAGGGTAGCCGGTACGGCCACAATAATACTGTTTAAAATTCCCCGGAAGATATTGAAGAAATCCGATACCACACTCCAGTTATCCTTCAGGCTGCTGCCTGGAATCAGGGTAAATGAGGTCATGATTTCGTTTCCGTTTCTCGTTGCATTTACCATCATCATCAAAAATGGCAGAAGGCAAATCACTGCCAGGAGAATCAGGGCCAGATAAATCAACGATTTTTTTATTTTGTCCGCCATACCTTAATCCTCCTTTTTATTCATTACCTTAAATTGAATCACCGATACGACCAGTACAATCAGGAACAGGCTGTAGGCAATGGCTGAAGCGTAGCCCACCTGCTTTTTCGCCCCGCCCTCAAAGCCAAACTTGTACAGGTACATAACCACGGTCTGCAGGCTGCCCGCCGGGTTTCCGGCCGAGCCTTTGTCGTTCATCAGGAACGGGATATCAAACATCTGAAGTCCGCCGATCAGTGAGGTAATGGATACGTAAATCAAAATCGGCCTCAGCAGCGGCATGGTAATCTTCCCAAAGGTTTTCCATCTTCCGGCTCCGTCGATGGCTGCAGCCTCAAAATAGTCCTTGCTGATTCCCTGTACGCCGGCCATCAGTACAATGAACGAATTGCCGAACCACATCCAGGCGCCGATGATCGATACAATATACGGGGCAATTCCCGGTTCTCCAAGCCAGTTGATCTGCGCTCCCTTTGCAATTACGCCGAGGCTCATCAGCAGGTTATTTAGCGAGCCGTATTTCCAGTCCAGCAAGGTCTTGAACAGGAAGGCCACAGAGGTAGCGGCAATGATGTTCGGCAGATAAAATATGGTACGGAATACGCCAAGGCCCTTGATCTTGTATTTCATATCGCTGAACACGATCGTCAGCAAAAATGCCAGTCCCAGCTGTACAACAATATTTACGCCCCAGATTTTTACGGTGTTCCACAATGCTCTCCAGAAAAATTTATCCTTTACTACCCGGGCATAGTTTGCCAGGCCCACCGGCGTGGGGTCTCCAAAGCCTTTGTAGTTCATAAAGCTGAGATACAGCGTCCGAAGCACCGGATACACACTGAATATCAGAAATACGATGACAAAGGGCAGGACAAACAGATAACCGGTATTGTCTATATTTCTTTTTTTCTTTTTTACCGCTTTTGTGCTGGCCATATGTACCATCCTCCCATCCGCACAATATAACGCTCTTTCTTGTCCGTCATGGCAAAGGGGGACACCCTTGCCGGTCTCCCCCTTTATTGCCTGCGCTTAGTCTCTTTCTACTACGATTTCGCCCTGATAGTCAGATTCAATGATGTCGTAGAAGTCGCTGATTGCCTCTTCCTTGGTCATCTGTCCGGTCTTGATATTCGTAATTGCATTGCCCCACGCGTCGCCGATCTGCTGATCGTACGGGGTTACGATGGAAAGGTCGATCTTCTCCGCCTGTCCCAGCCAGAACTGATACAGCTTCTGCCCGCCGTAGGTTTCGTTCTCATCCTCCTTGTGTGCATCCAGCACGGACAGCTTGGATACCGTGTCACCCTTAGAGGCCTTCAGCCACCAGTTCAGCGTATCGTCGTCCAGTGTGCAGAACTTGATGAAGTCCCAAGCCAGCTCTTTACGCTCGCTGTTTGTATTGATTCCCAGATATGTACCGCCGTCAAAGCCATCGCTCGGTCCTGTGCATACGCCCCATTTGCCCTCGGTTGCTTCGTAGTGGTCTCTCATGGTCAGCACGCCCCAGGAGGGAAGACCATATGCGAATACCTGGGTGGTTTCAGTTGCGTTCGCCTCTGCCTCTGCGCGGGCTTCATCGTCCCACAGGTTGGTGTCGCTGGGATATACCGGAATCTCACCTGCCATTGCCTGATACCAGGGAGCGGTCCACTGGGTTGCATATGCGGTATAATCCCCCTGGAACAGCTTTATGCAGAGATCCATGTAATCCAGCCTTGCCTGGCATACATTCAGTACGCCGTCTACTACCCACGGCTCCTTGTTGGAGAATACGTTCATTTCTCCGTCGGAGGCGAAAATCTTGTAGCCTGCCTGCTTCAGGGTCTCAGCAGTAGTCAGAATGGTGTCATAATCGGCAAACAGCTTGCCGATTTCTTCCGGATCCTCGGTGCCGAATACTTCCTGTGCGATATCTCTTCTGTAATAGATGCCTGCCGGGGTAATCTGGTAGGAAATCGCCCGCTGTACGCCGTCGGCATCCTTACCCTCTTCCCAGACGTAGTCCACGATCTGTCCCTCATATTCAGAAGCGCCCAGCTCGTCCAGGTCTGCCAGCAGTCCGGCCTCATAATAGCTGTCCAGCATCTTCGGCTCGCCAACTACGATATCCGGCTCTTCTTCGCCTGCCAGGATAGCGGTCTGTACCTTTGTCGGGTAATCTGCGGGCTGGATAATTACCACTTCACACTCCGTACCCGTTTTTTCCTCATACTGCTCTGCAAACTGCTCCAGATCCGCTGACAATGTCCAGATCACCAGCTTTTCCCCTGAAGAGGCACTCACACTCACCACAGGGAGAGAGGCGGTCATGGCGCCTGCAAGCATCAGGGCTACTACTTTTTTCATCTTCATATGTCTTATCCTCCTTACGCTGTATTGGTTCAGCTCTGTTTGATGATTTGATTATATAAGAAGTCCCCGTCCGAAAAAATGCGCCATATTTTTTAATGGTGTCATTTTTTTAGCTACGAGCAGGGTGGAAACGCAAAAACAGAGCCTGAATGGGGTGCTCGCACACCAGGCAGGCTCTGTTTTTGCGTTTCCATGCGGCGACAGCCGCAAAGTGAGGAAAACCGCAGGTTTTTCGAACGTACCCTGCGTCCTCCGCAGCAACACAATTTTTCT
>JAHZHG010000064.1:0-400 GCA_019420425.1 Clostridiales bacterium | reverse complement strand
GCCCTTTACCGCATCTCCTCCTCCCCATAACAAACCGTCACAATCGAATGCGCCCCCAGAACCATTTCCGTTCCCCGGCCGTCTTCTCCAACGGTAACCTCCACATCCTTCTCCCCCCGGTTCAGCAGCACCACCACGCGCCCTCCGTCCGGATTCACAAACGCGCAGGCCTCCACAGCCGCGGAGTACGTCGTCACCGCCGCCGCGTACGCCCCTTTTTTCACATATCTGCTGAACTGGCCAATATAATAATAGCTCAGTCTTTTTTCAAAATCCTCTCCGCTCTCCACCGCCATCACCGGCGCCGCGCAGAAATTTCCCACATGGTTCGGCCCGCCCTTTGCGTCCAGCAGGATATTCCAGTCCAGAAACGCGCTCACCCCGGCCTTAAAATTCCCCA
>JAHZHG010000063.1 GCA_019420425.1 Clostridiales bacterium | reverse complement strand
CGTTGCCATCAGCGACAGATGGACAACCTCCTTGCCATAGCGGCGTCCGGGTATCCACTCATACCCCAGGCAGCACCACCGTAAACGTGGTTCCTTCCCCCGGCCTGCTCTCCGCAGATACTCCGTATGGCTCCCCAAAACAGATCTGTATCCGCTTGATTACGCTCTGTACCCCATAATGCACCTTTTCTTCATTATCTGGCATCTGAAACAATCCTTCAAGTGTTTTTTCATCCATTCCCGCCCCGTTATCCGATATCCGGATCACCAGGCAGTCTTTTTCAAATTTTTTCTCGCGGCTGACTGCCACTACGATCACTGCGTCATCCCGCATATGCTCAACGCCATGAATCACTGCGTTTTCCACCATCGGCTGAAGCAGAAGCGCCGGTATCCGGTAGCCCTGCGGAAGCTCGTCAAAATCATAAAATACTTCCAGCCTGCCTTTCATCATGGATTTCTGAATATCCAGATACGCTTCCACATACTCCAGCTCCATCTCCAGGGGAATCAGCTCCATTTTAGGCCGGATTGCGGCTCGCATCAGTCTGCCCAGCCTCGTGCACAGCCAGGAGATCTCTTCCTGACCGGCCAGCTTGGCCCTGGCGTTGATGGACTCCATAGCATTATAAATAAAATGGGGATTTACCATGGCCTGCAGCTCCATAAACTCTGCCTGGAGCGCCCGATACTGTGCCCGCTCTGTCCGCATCAGCTGCTCGGCCAGCTGACGTACTACCTGCTGAAGATCCTCTACCATTTGGTTGTAGGTTCTTGTAATCTCTCCGATTTCATCTCTGGGGTAAGGCGGCGCGATCTTCTGCCACTTTCCCTCTTTCATTTGCTGCATGTGGCTGGTCAGGTGGCGGATTTCTCTGGTAATTCCCCGGGAAATCAGCATGGCGCAGACCAGCGCCGCCAGCACAGATATCATTCAGATCGTCGCAATTGCACTTTTCACTGTACGTGCCTGACCCAGAAGCTCCTCATCAGAAACCAGATACATGACCTTCCATTTTCCATCCTCCGTATATTCACAGTGAAAAATATAGCTTTTTCCCCCAATCGCAGTCAGCCCCTCCTCCCCTGCGGAATCCTCTCCCAGGGAAAGCAGCTGGCCGGCATCAGGCAGCCCCTCCTCCGTTCCGAATACCACCGTATCCTCCTGCCCCAGAATCAGGAGATGCCCGTTCTGGCTCGTTTCCAGCTTTTCAAACTGGCTCTGAATCAGCGAACGCTCTATTCCCACTACGACCATACCCTCGTATTTCAGCGTAGAAACATCATAAATACAGCGGAGCAGATAAACCGCCGCCTCATCCTCCGGAACGGTAAACCAGACGGCCCTTGCGCCCAGGGGCAGCTCTGTTTTCGTCCCTCTCATCCGCTCCTCCACTGCATCAAGCCCTCCTCTAAAGCTCTGTGAGCCATAGTTATAATAATACAGCTCATCCTCCTGATCCAGCAGATACATATCCAGTACGGGAGACTTTGTCGTATTCCTCGTATTCACAAAGCTGGAAAGCATTCCCCGATTGTGATAGTCCAGACTGTTCTTATTATTAAAATACTGGCCGAACAGCCCCCATTGCTGCATGGTATTGTAAATGCTGTCCTCATACTCCCGTGTTCTCGTATTAAGATTTATAGCGATCTGCTCGACCAGCACGGATGTATAGGTATCTGTCGTATCTACCAAAGTGCGGTAGTACATGGTATTCAGCACGATTCCCGTTGCGGAAATACTAATCAGCAAAAGCATGGCACAGGCCAGCAGAATTTTCCTTCCTATCGACATATTCAGTCCTCCTGTCCATTTAGTCGCAAAAAAATGCCAGGCTGCCCATCTTCTGCCTGACTGTATTTTTCTATGGGATGATGGAGCGTTGTCGGACACAGCGTAAACTGTAATACCGGAAAATGACGCTTGCCGGACCTGTATACAGGCCCGGCAAAGCCTAACTTTACCCTTGCTTACGGATGTCCTTCCAGGATCTGCGTACCATCAGCTCTGTCGGTAAAAGCCACTTCTTTTTTCTGCACATGGACGGCCGTTTGGCCTCCATCTGACGAAGAAGAATCTGGGCACTTTTTCGCCCCATTTCATATCCGTCCTGGCGGATCGTGGTCAGCGGAGGCTGATAAACGCTGGTCCAGCTGTAATCGTCAAATATGGTAACGCTGATGTCCTCCGGAATCCCAAGCCCATGGTCTCCCAGATACTTTACCGCGCCCATTCCCATGATATTGCTGACGGCAAAGACTGCGGTAATGTCTGTATTCTCCATCAGCCACCCCATCTGTTCATAGCCATTTTCTACGGTGGCATCGCATTCCCGAATGTATACCGGCTCTACCGGAAGCCCCGCCTCCTCGAATGCGCGACGATAACCGGAAGAACGCTCGTCAGAATTGGGGTATCTGCCAATTGGGGCACAGAGAAGACCGATTTTCGTATGCCCTAGGCCGATCATCTCCTGCACCGCCTGAAAGCATCCGGTCTCTGAATCGCTCATTACGACGTTCTCTCCCTCCAGCCCTCCGGGAAGCCGGTCTACAAATACATAGCTCTTGTCCTTCAGCAGCTCCTTCACCGGCGTGTGATTGCCAAACGGGGGAGCAATAATGAATCCGTCAATCTGACGGCCCAGAAGGCTTCGCAGCCCTTCCAGCTCCTGCTCAAGGCAGTCCTCTGAATTGGTCAGCACAGTAGAATAGCCCTTCGGACGCAGCACAGAATCAATACCCAGTACTACCTGCATAATAAATATGTTCGAGCTTTCGTCATTACTGATCGGCACGACCACACCGACCACCCTGGATTTTTTCGTTCGCAGGGAGTTTGCCACCACATTGGGCGTATAGCTCAATTCTTCTATGGCATCCTTTACCCGCTTTGCCGTTTCCTCCGACACAAATCGTGTTCCGTTAATCACGTGGGAAACCGTCGATATGGAAACGTCGGCCAGCTTGGCCACGTCTTTTATGTTTGACATCTTCCCACCTCCTTATCAGTAGCTTTCCGCCGCGGGTGCGGCACATAAGGTATACCTTCCCAAGTATAAATTATCCGGATTTTATTGGCAACCTTTTCCATAAATTTCGACGGAATTTTCCTGTTTATTTTCCATTTCCAGCACAATCTCACACTTGCCCGCCGTATCTGCCGGCAGATAGCTCCTCTCCTTCCCGTTGACCAGCATCCTCGCCAGTCTTCCAAACCCCTGCACTTCCATATCCAGCCGCGCATTCCGGTAACACAGTTCAGAAAACCTCAGCCCGGCCAACTCTACGGGAACGCAGGGGCAAAAATACATTCCTTCTTTTTCATACCGTATTCCCAGCAGCCCGTAATAAAAAAACGAAAGAAATCCGGCTGCATGCCAGAGCTGTCCTGGCCATCGCCATGCCTGGCCGGTATCCGCGTCGATTACCTCATAGAAGGTCTTATTGATTATGCAATTTCTCACCTGCTGAGCGATGAGCCGCAAAAGCAGTTTGCTTTTTCCGCACTCAGCCGCTGCCGAGGCAATTCCCGCCTCCCAGACCACCCAGATAGAACCGCAGAAATGGTTTTTTTCCTTTCGATGGGGAAATACAGGTATGCCGTACTCTGTCATGATCTCCCGCTCCAGCGCCTCCAGTATCCGCTCTTTCTGCTTCCTGTCCGCTATCCCGAACTTGCTCCAAAGCGCTCCCTCCTCGCCGGATGTCTCCCAGCAGCCGCGGCGGTACGCTTCGCTTCCCTGCGGGCCGCTGGTGTAATAGCCTTTTTCTTCATTCCAATATTGGGTTCGGATGGCTTCCTTCATTTTTTCGGCGCGCTGCCGCCACCGGCTGACCTCCTCTGGATCATGTCCTGCCATGCTGCCCATCTCTGCCATATCTGCATAGGCTTTCATAAAATAGCACTCTGTGCCCAGGCAGAAGCCCCCGTTTTCCGGCTCAGAGAAGGCATCGTTGGAGGTGGACTGCTCCGCCCTTACCAGCCCTTTTTCTTCACAGAACCGCTCATCCGCCTTTTGGATATGCTCCAATAGCTTCGGCCAGGTTTCGAAGATAATGCTTTGATCTCCCGTGACCAGATAATAGTCCCAGATACCTACAATAGCCATAGCCGGTCCGTCTGAACCGTTATCGAATCCCTGCCCCGCCGTATACCGCAGTGTCCTCGCCGCCCCGGCCGGGTCAATCAGGCTGCCGCTCCGCAGAGCAATATGTGCACTGTCCCGCAGCCAGACGCCAAAACCGCCTCCTTCTCCCTGGAACATGCCTGCAGCCCACATGCCCTCCTGCCCCTCCTGGGCACAGCGCCGGCTTTTGCACTGTTCAAACACATCCAGCGCAATATGGTATGCCGCATCCACCACCGCTATCCCGCTGTTCATTTCCGGATACGCCCAGGCAAAGGGCTGGCATTTCCACAGCTCTGTCCGTTCTGCTGCCCTGACCATATCGCCCCAGGGCGTATCTCTCCAAACAAATTCCTCGGTCACACGCACCGGAGACAGCACCGTCCTGCTATCCAGCGCCCAGGCATCCGGTTCTCCGCACCGCTCATCCCGCACCCGGTTATTCCAGACCGTATAATGCCTGTCCTGGTAAAATACCGGGGCTTCTGTTGTTTTCTCACGCAGCAGCTCCTCTCCTTCTGCACTGTAGCCTGCGCTGCGCAGCCCGAATACCTCTAGGAACCGAAGGCGGCAGGCTCCCCCAAACGTATGTATCCTGATCCTCGGATTCTTTTTTTCTTTCAGACAGCAGCCCTCCAGATTTCCGCTGATCCCGTTATCCACCTGCTGCTGCCTATCCGCAGCCGTTTTGATCAGAAAAATCTGACGGTTTTGGCAGAAGATTTCTCCGCAGCAGCGATCGGAAAATACATGCAGGGAAAGCCCGTCCCCCGGCGCTGTTTCGATCCGGTAGCCTCCGGCCTCAAGAGTCCCGCCATTTCTGTCCCAGCTTATTTGTATGCCGCAGATTTCCAGCTCTACCCGCCTGGCCGTACAGCACTCCAGCTCCAGCTTTGCTTCAAATGCCTCTGCCGATATGTCGTCCGGCTTTCCTTCCGGCGGTAATATGCGGATATTCGGCCATACCCCCGGAGCAATCCGGAACCGCAACAGCTGCGTGTACTGTTTTTCTATCCGTTCATTCTCCCATTTTCTCGTCCACACCCGCAGCCGTTCTGTTTCCCCACACGGCGACAGCCTGTTATCCCTATCCATAAAGGCCGGAAGAGTAAGCACATGGCCGCAGAACTGTGATTCATCAATTCGTCGGCTGATCCCCAGAATTATCCGCCGGCTGCCCTGTACAAAGGTTTTCTGTTCCGCTATATCTCCCAGCAAAATCCCTTCCCCATGATCCGCTTCCGGCAGAATTTCTTCGGTTTGCCACATGGTTTTCTCTGTATCCAAGGGCGCTGTCTTCCGGCGAAGGGACAAAAGCCCCCTTCCCACAGCCAGGCCTGTCTCCGGAAAGCCTCCGGATACTCCCCAGGGATTATACCGGTAAGCGATTAGCCAGCCCTCCGCATTTTTCTGCAGCGACAAAAGCCTGCCTGCACCTCCTCCGGTCAGAAAGCAGTGATACAGCGGCATTTGTCTCTGTTTTTCCCAGGGAAGCCGTTCATCCCTCAGCTGTACCGCCGAAATCCATCTTCCCTCTGCTTCGGTTTCCACGGACAGTTCTCCGGTCTCCTCTACATGGACGGGCTCCCAATAGTCCACACGGTTTCCGGCTAAAGAAGCAAAAAACCGTTTTATTAATTTTCCATTTCGTCTGACCTTCAGTTCAACCGGCTTTTCCTCCAGCTGAACGGGAATATATAAATCGCCCATGCTTCACTCTCCATTGAATTATTTAATTAAGCATTGCTCCGCCGGCAGTATCTTAAGCCCGTTTTCCGGCCGGTCATAATAAAAATATGTACAGCAGGACCAGTCATCCTGACGCTCAAACAGCTCCGGCAATACCACCTGGGGATTAATCGCCGGGAAGTCAATCACATAGCCATTCACCGACTGATACGTATCGCCCGTGGTCACCTGATGAAAATGGAATTTGGCCTTATTCAGCTCATCATCCGTATCCATGCCGCCGATCTGCTGAACAGTTACACGGATATCCCGATGAAAATAAACCGGGTCGGGAATATGCAGCCGATAGCACCCAATTTCCATGCGCTCTTTATCGTAAATCTGGCTTCCATGGTACAGATCGTAGTAATAATCCTGCCCCCATGCCGTGGCGACATAGTCCTCCACACCCGTTCCGCACAGGGTCGGATTTTCCCGGTCTCCATCCAGATATACCTTTACCTCGCCTTCTCCCCACCAGGTAGTAAAATAGCGGCTGGTATCGCAGATGATTCCCAGGTTCACCCCCAGATAGCGCCCCTGCCCCTCTAAATAGGGAAGAAGCTCAAAATCCCTGCACAGGCTGGTCGGATTTTCCCGGTTAAAAAAGGCATGAAAATACAGAGTATTTTCCGCAAAAGTATCCCCAATGGTGTAATCTACGTCATAATAAAAATGCTTTATCTGCTGGCCACTTCTGTTTTTCACCAGGATTTTCATGCCGGTTTTAAAGGGCATGGGGATAAAGCAGTTAAAATTTCTGCCTTCGGGGCTGGAAAACAGCGCATTTTTCACCACAGCCATCCTTCCAATCCCATGGCAGAAGAAATCTCCGATGGGCACGCTGACTGCCGGTGTTTCGGCGCCGTCCCAGTACATTTCGATGCGGACTCCCCGAAGCGTATCCTTATTTCTCGTATTCATAGTGATCCATATCCTTCTCACCATACCGCTGGTATTTTCCGCGTGAGCCAAAACAGCATCTGCACCGTCCTCCAGAGTGAACCAGGCCGCGCCCTTCCGGCCATTTCTGGCCTTTCCGCCCGCTCCCTTTTTTCCGTCCGGATTTTCATAGCTGGCCCATCTTGTCTCTACCCAGGGCTTTAATTCAAAAAGCTGTTCATTAAACATCGTTTTCCTCCTTTATTTTATGCCCGTTATCTTTATTCCTTCCTGGAGCTGCTTCTGCATGAACAGGAAAAGAATAAATACCGGGATGGCGGCCAACGCGGCCGATGCAATCAGAATGTTCCAGGGAGTGCCATAGCCGGATACCATATTCGCCAGATAGACCTGCACCGTCTGATATTCTGCCTTTTTATTCACGATCAGCGGCCACAGATAATTGTTCCAGGTGCCCAGAAAGAAGGCGATGGTCAGCGGAACAATCATTGGTTTGGACAGCGGCAGAACAATCGTAAAAAACAGCCTGAACTTGCCGCAGCCCTCCACCTCTGCCGCCTCCTCCAGCTCTGTCGGAAAATCCAGATAATACTGTCGAAACAGGAAAATACCGTAAGCGTTAAACAGCGCTGGAATAATCAGTCCTCCGTAATTATTTGTCAGATTCAGCAGCTTGCAGATCATAAACAAGGGAAGCAGAATTGTGGTTGAGGGGATCATCAGCGTACTGATAATGATTCCGAAAATCAGCTTTCTGCCCGGAAACTCCATCCTGGCCACCGCATAGCCGCACATTGCGTGAAGAATCATAGCAATCCCGGTAACAGCCACGGATACAATCACTGAATTTCTCAGGCTGGTCAGGAATCCGGAGGTGATGGATGCCTTTATGCTCTCCAAAGTCACCGGATCAGGCCAGAGAGAGGTCACAAACAGATCGCTTTCTGTTTTAAAGGACGACATAAACAGCAAATAAATCGGAAACAGCATCAAAATGCCGGCTGCTACCAGAAACCCGGTAATCCAGTTGTGCCTGCTCATCGCTTTTCCTCCTTTCCGGTCAGCTTAAGCTGTATGGCAGAAAATACGGCCAGAATCAGAAACAAAACAACGGAAAGCGCAGAACCATAGCCCATATCCATCATCTGAAAAGATTTGTTGTAAATATACAGCGCGGCAACCTCCGTGGCCTTTGCCGGCCCTCCTTTGGTCATGACCATGATCAGATCCAGCACCTGAAAGGACGCAATGGTCGTCGTGATCAGGATAAAAATGCTGGTCTGCTTAATCAGTGGAAAGGTCAGATACCGGAAAATCTGCCATTTGCTCGCTCCGTCGAGGGTAGCCGCCTCCTGGTAGCTGGGCGGTATATCCTTAATCGCGGATAAAAACAGGACCATATTGTAACCGATATTTATCCAGAGCAGTACCAGCACAATGGAACCCATCGCCTGACTGTCTGATCCGATATACTGCTGGTCGGGAATGCCCACCAGATTCAGCAGCGCATTCAGGTATCCCCGTTTTTCATTAAACAGGAACATCCACAATGTGGAAGCAATAACCGAGGTTATCGCAAAGGGCATCAGAAATGAGGTCTTGATAAACGAACCTGCCCTGGATTTGATGTAGCTGACCACTGTGGCTAGAAACAGGGAGATCACAAACAGGCTTGGAACATACATTAGCGTAAGCTTTACTGTTCGCCCAAGGGAATCCCACCAGTCCTTATCCCGAAACATTTTCTGGTAGTTTGAAAATCCTACAAATACTTTATCCGAAATAAAATCCCATTTATAGAAGCTGATCCAGAATGCATAGAGAATGGGCAGTATCACAAACAAAAGCAGGCCGATAAAATCAGGAAGAATGAATGCATATGCGGTAAGGTGTTTTTTTCTTTTTCGTCTGTTCATAAGCTTTCCTTTCCGGGCGGCTGTTTTCCTGCTTCACTGGGGACGCGCAGGCTCTCGCGGCAAAGCCTCCGCACCGGAGAGGCTATCTGCCAGGGCAGCGGCTCTCCGGTGCAGATTCTCAGGTGCAGGCCCCGTCCTCGATTAACCCAGGGCCTCGATTGCCTCCTGTGCCTGCGCGGCTGCGTCTTGTCCGCTCACGCCGCCAAACATTACACTTTGCGTCATATCGCCAATGATATCGGTAATTTCCGAAGAATAGCTTGGCTCCGGAACGGCTGTATCATAGAATGCCGTAAAGTCTGCTCTCAACCCCTGTTCAAATACATCGCTATTTGCATCGATCACGGACTGACGGGCCGGGTAAGCAAATTTGGCTTCTGTAACCCACTGGCTGGCATTGGTCAGATCATCCATGTCTCCGTACAGCCAGAAAATAAACTGCGCTGCCTCATCCACATGCTCTGATGAAGCGTTAACGGCCATCTTCTGTCCTCCGGCAACCGTAATGCTGTCCTTTCCCTCTGGTGCAGGAAGGGGAACCACGCCAATATTTACGTCTCCGTAGGTTGTCTCTGCCGCATCAATCATATATGTTCCGCCGATCTGCATAGCGGCAACTCCTGTTCCCACATTGCCGATATCCCATGGGCCAATCTGAAGTGCGCTGGGGCACAGCCCTTCCTGATAGAATCTTCCCCAATAATCCAGCGCCTCTGCCATCTCCGGAGAATTAACCACAGTGTTTCCGTCTGCGTCCAGCACATCTGCCCCGGCCATCCACATAAACGGCCACCAGTTGAACAGGGTATATCCGCTGTCCTCCACCGGAAGGGCAAGGCCATACACCTCATCTGTGGTCAGCGCTCTGGCTGCCTCGTACAGCTCGTCCCAGGTGGACGGCGGCTGAATTCCGGCTTCCTCCAGCATGTCCGCGTTGTAGAACAGTCCCAAAGTCTCCAGCTCCATCGGCAGCGCGCACAGCTTTCCGTCATACGTAACCGCCTCCAGCACAGAAGGAAGAATGTCTGCTTTCAGCTCCTCCGAATAGTACGGGGTAAGATCAGCCAGCATACCCTTGGATGCATACTTCGTAAACGTAGACGGCTCGACATACAGAATATCCGGCGCTTCCCCGTTGGCATAGGCTGTCGTGATTGCTGTGGTAATATACTCAGACTGGCTGACTACCGCTGTCTCAATCTGGATTTCCGGATGCAGTTCATTCCACTGGGCCACCTTTTCCTCGATATACTCAGCCTCGCCGCCGGTGTGAAAATACCAGTATTTCAGCGTTACGCTTTCCTCGGCCAGAGCCGTCCCGGCATTTGCGGCCATCCCCAGTGTCAGTGCCAGCGCCCCGGCCATTACCTTTTTCCCTGCGTTGTTCTTCATAAAAATCCTCCTTTTGTATATTTTTATTTTTTTGTACTACCCATGTACTTCTCCCTTACATTCCTGGCCAGTCGGCGATTGCCCTCCTCTGACCTTTGGGTTCGTTCGGCATTTTGCTGCAGCTGGCGCTGCTTTTCCTTCAAAAATATTTCGTGACGTTTCCGGGACGCTTCCTTTGCCCCCTTCATCTCTTCGTTGAGTTCCGGCTCCGGTGCCTTTGGTGTTTCCTGAATCTTTTTCAGCGGGATCCGCTCCTCCGCCGGCTGTATGGTTACCCCTGCAGAGGGAAGCGTCTGATACCAATATGCGGTAGAAGCCCA
>JAHZHG010000062.1:5987-10408 GCA_019420425.1 Clostridiales bacterium | reverse complement strand
AGAGCACACGGTTCATACCCGTGGTGTCGAGAGTTCAAATCTCCCTTCCGCTACTTGCAGATTCCCCGTGACCTTGGTTACGGGGTTTTTTTGTATCATAGGAAGCTGCTCCGCATTTTCCTATGATACAAAAGTCTCCGGCAGGATGCAAGAGGTATTCTATTGCTACGCAATATGCATCCGGCGCGGAAAAATGTGCTTTTGGGAGGCAGATAAAGGTCGCGAAGATGTGCGAAGCGCATTTTTGCTCCGGAGAAAATGGGTAAGAAAAAGTGCCTCTGCCTGAGACAGAGGCACGGAGATTCAATTTTGATGCTCCAGTGACTGGCGGTATTCGGTTGGCGTAAGCCCGGTATTGCTCTTAAACAGAGAAGAAAAGGTATTGGCTCGCTGAAATCCGCATCGATGCGCAATCTCCTGGATAGAATATGTGGTCGTCTCCAGAAGTACCTTTGCCTTGGAAATCCTCAGCTTGTTCAGATAGGAATAGGGGGATTCTCCAATGGATCGTTTGAAAGAGGTAATGAAATAGTTTTTCGTAAGGCCGCACATCTGGGCCAGGTCATCAATGGATATTTCGTTTTGATAATTGGTGTTCAGGTATTCCACTGTAGCGTGAATCCCTTTCTGGTATTGCTGGGGCTCACGCGCGCTGCGTCCATCAGGGGTGATTCCGAGATCAATCAGGGTGGAGCAGATCAATGCGGACAGATGCATCAGTTTATCTGAATTGGTCTGACAGCCTTTTTCAAACTCCTGCTTAAACAGCTGAATGTAAGATTTCAGTTCCTTGGTCACCGGAAAACGGGAGTTGAATTCGTTGCCTGATAATCTTTTCTTTTTCATTAACTGCTTCATATAATCACTTTTACAGACGATCTGATCCATGGCTACATCAGCCATGTTAAACTTGGCACCGTGCTGTCTGGCAGGGGGAATCGGATAGCCAAAGCCCACTTCCCCAAAAAATACCGCATCGTCGCTGACCAATATGGGAAGCGGTGTCAGAGGAATGTTAAATTCATATTCTTCATGACTATGTAGGTAAGCCGGTATGCAATGTTCCGGAGATTTAATCATGGATGCGATGGACAGGACATTGCTGTAATAGTGGTTGCAGTTTAGCGGAATGAAGTTCTTGTCTGGATGGTGAGCTGCAAATAGTGGATCTAGTTTTTTCACACAGTCCGCCTCCTTAGTTTCATCGTTCTGTAATAAAAAAAGACGATTTAAACTTTAATATTATCATTCTATTTATCTACCAAAATCATACCATAGACGAAGAAAAATTGGTAGCCGATTCCCTTCGGATAATTCTTTTCAATTCGGAATATTACAAAAAACGTTGGTTTTCCGGCCAAAATCCGGCGGTTTATGCCAGGGCACAATCCGGCGTGCACCCTTTAAAAAAAGCCGGAAAAGGGGTATAATTAGCTTTGGCAATTGTTCGCTGAAAGGAGAAATATGAGATGAATACTCGTGCGAATCTTGTGACACAGGCGCCCGGCCGCGCGCTGTTCTTTTTCGCCCTTCCCATGATTGTGGGGAATCTGTTTCAGCAGTTTTACAATATGGCGGACTCCATCATTGTGGGAAATCTGGTGGGAGAGGACGCGCTGGCCGCTGTAGGCGCATCCTATTCCTTTACCACGGTGTTTATCATGGTTGCCATCGGCGGCGGGATCGGCGCGTCCGTGCTGACCAGCCAATACCTGGGCGCTGAGCAATACCGGGAAATGAAGAGCTCCGTATATACATTTCTGCTTGCCTTTGCCGTGCTCAGCACCGCGCTGGCGGCCTTTGGCCTGCTGGTCAACCCCACTGTGCTGCGGCTGTTGAAAACTCCGGAGAATATTATGGACGACGCGGTGCTGTATCTGCAGATCTATTTTCTGGGGCTGCCGTTTATGTTTATGTATAATATCCTGTCGTCGAATTTTAACGCGCTGGGAAAATCCAATATACCGCTGATCCTTTTGATTTTTTCCTCCCTGCTGAACATTGTCCTGGATCTGTGGATGGTGGGAGGACTGCGGCTTGGCGTAGCCGGGGCGGCTATTGCCACGGTTATTGCCCAGGGGATTTCTGCCGTGATATCCTTTGTTTTGCTGCTGAGGCTGCTGAACACCTATCCTGTGGAGAGAAAGGCAGAGTATTTCCGGAAGGATATGCTGGTGGTGGGAACAAAGATTGCCGTTCCCTCTATTATTCAGCAGTCTATTGTCAGCATTGGTATGCTGCTGACCCAGTCTGCAGTAAACCGGTTTGGTTCCTCAGCGCTGGCTGGATTCTCGGCCGGTTCACGGCTGGAATCCCTGTGTATTGTGCCGATGATTGCCACGGGTAATGCCATGTCCACCTTTACCGCCCAGAACCTGGGAGCCGGAAAAACAGAACGTGTCCGGCAGGGCTACAAAATGGCCTACGGTATTATTATCGGATTTGGTGCAGCGCTGATCCTGATTTCCCAGCTGTTTTATGCGCCGATAGTTTCTGCCTTTGTCGATCAGGGGGCATCACCGGTAGCCTTTGAGACCGGTACGGCATATTTTCGGTTTGTGGGAATATTCTTTTCCTTTTTGGGCTTTAAAGCGATCACCGACGGAATTTTGCGGGGGTCTGGGGATATGAAGGTCTATATGCTGGCCAATCTGATCAATCTGGCCCTGCGTGTGGCTGTGGCCCAGCTGGGGTCGCCTATCTGGGGAATCGAGCTGGTGTGGTATGCGGTGCCTATCGGATGGTTTGCCAACTGGATGATTTCTTTTGGATGGTATAGGACGGGGAACTGGAAGCGAAAGGCGCTGATTTCCCGTTCAGCCGGTAACTCATAAACAGTAAAAGCCTCCGGCAGGATGCGCACGGATGCAAGAGGTATTTTATTGCTACGCAATATGCATCCGGCGCGGAAAAAATGTGCTTCTGGGAGGTAGATAAAAGTCGCGAGGATGTGCGAAGCACTTTTTTTCATGTGTGAACAAATTGTGTTTAAAAGCTTAGGGAAATCTTAGGATTCATTAAGGCTTTCCAAATAACATTGACGTGGGCACTAAGATTATTTTATAATGCCAGTAATCAATTTGTAACAGAATTGTAAAAAATAACAAGGAAGGGGGTAAGTCTGCAGAGGGGAGAAGGGGTCACAGAGAGTAAAAGAAAGGATGAGGAGGTTGGATAAATAATGAGAAACAAGATCGCAAAAATCACGGCCTTAGTCATGTCTGCGGGCATGGCTTTTCCATGGGCGGGCATTTCTGCCCTGGCGGAAGAGGCCGGGGCAGATGACGGAGTGATAGGTACGATTGCATTTGCCCAGTGCGATGAATACATCAATATCCGCAGCGAGGCGGGGACAGACAGCGAAATCACAGGTAAGATTTATAATCATTGTGCCGCGACGATTGTCGGGAAAGAAGGGGATTGGTATAAAATTACCTCTGGCAATGCGTCCGGATATGTGAGTGCGGAGTATTTCGCTACCGGAGAGGAAGCAGAGTCGATTGCGGATCAGGTAGCGTATAATGTGGCAAAGGTGCATCCGGAGGTACTGATGGTGCGTACCGGGCCGGATGAAACGACGGATGTTTTGTGCACAGCGGAACAGGCGGAAGAGCTGGAGGTAGTTGACTGGAACGGCGACTGGATGAAGGTAGCGGTCAGCAGCGATACATATGGATATGTCAACGCCTATTATGTAGACTATAAGACCTATTATCCGGTGGCAGAGACGCTGGAAGAAGAGCAGAACAGGCTGGCAGAGCTTGCGCTGAGCCGGCAGACACAAACGGAGCAGACGGCAGAAACGGAGCAGCAGGCAGCGGCATCGTATACAGAAGAGCCGCAGACGGAACCGGAATACACAGAGCCTGAATATACAGAAACAGAGCCGGAATACGCAGAGCCTGGATATGCAGAAACAGAACCGATATACACGGAGCCAGAGTATACGGAGACAGAACCGATATACACGGAGCCGGAGTATACGGAAACAGAACCGGGATACACGGAGCCGGAGTATACGGAAACAGAACCGGAATATACAGAGCCGGAGTATACGGAAACAGAACCGGAATACACAGAGCCGGAATACACGGAGACAGAGGCGCCTGCGGAGCCGGAGTATACGGATCCGGGAACGTCAGACCGTGGGCAGCAGATTGCAGATTATGCGGTACAGTTTGTCGGTAATCCATACGTTTACGGCGGAACCAGCCTGACGAACGGAGCGGACTGTTCCGGATTTACCCAGTCTGTAATGGCTTACTTTGGAATTTATCTTTCCAGAACAGCGGATGCCCAGGCAGGCGGCGGAACGGCAGTTGACCTGGGAAGCATCCAGCCGGGCGACCTGCTGTTTTATTCCAGCGGCGGATATATAGGCCATGTTGCTCTTTATATCGGGGGCGGCCAGATCGTACATG
>JAHZHG010000062.1:0-5977 GCA_019420425.1 Clostridiales bacterium | reverse complement strand
GAGAGCGGAATCACCATTTCCAATTATGATTATCAAACGCCGTATTGCGCGAGAAGATACTGGTGATTTCCCCTGGAAAGCTTGATGAAAGAGACAATGCAGCGGAATGGGGATACCGTTCCGCTGCATTAGCTGAGACCGTTTTCAGACTCTGTTGAAAAACAGGGCAATGATATCCAGCACTGCCTGTATGATCAGGGAAATGGCGACGAAGGTCCAAAGCACCGCCGTGGTACTGAAGGGATTCATCAGAATGACTACAGCAAACAGAATGGACAGAACAGCCCCAAGGGCAGCCAGAAACCATTTATCGATATGCATTCGCCGAAGGTCCATAGCCCATTGCACTTTTGCCACGCCGGTGATCAGGATAACCACACCGTACAGCATGGTCAGCAGAGGGAAGGTTGCGATAAACCAGTCGGAGCGAAGGATACAGAAAAGCCCTGCGATAATGGCTACCAGCCCTTTGACCAGACACTGCTGCGTTGCGGCAATGAGGGGATCTGTACGGAAATAGAGGAAGATATTTTTTATGCCCACTGCAATCAGGACAGCGCCGAGGGCGATAATGATACCGGAGGTAAATCCGGCGGGATTAATGAGCAGCAGAATGCCGACAAGCAGCTCACAAAGGCATCCGAGTATGCTTCCGGCCTTGAATGTTGAATTGTTCATAGAGAGTCCTCCTTGAATAGATGGATGGTTTTTGCCATAGATGCATGAAGTTATCATAATATACATATATTGGATTTACAATAGACATTAGGGGAAAAATGTAAAAGAAACAGAAAAATTCCGGTTGAAATTCCGACAGATAACGGGTATAATCAAAGTTAGGCAAACCTAACTTAATGCGGAGGGAGAGGCGGCAATGAGCGAAGAGGCGCAGTCCGTACGAAGCAGATTACTGGATGCCGGGAAAAAAGAATTTTTAGAGCAGGGCTATGGAAAGTCATCCCTTAGAAAAATCTGCGCCGCTGCCGGGGTGACGACCGGAGCGCTGTATTTCTTCTTTGAAAGCAAGGCTGACCTGTTTGATCAGGTTGTGGGAAAAGTGGTAGTCCAGCTAAAGGAAATGTCACGGGATATGATCGAGAAGGAGCTGGAGGATCCATCCGTAGCCATAGAAAATGAAAAACGTCTGCTGGAGTTTCTCTGGAGCAACCGGGAGGTAGCGGTGATCCTTATGGATAAATCCGAGGGGACGGTATATGAGGGATTTTCAGAGGAGCTGGTGAGGGGGCTGGAGACGGCCTTCGGAAGATTCTTTGCAAAGCAGGGAAGTGCCGGGGCAGCGGATCCGGCGCTGATCCGTATCCTGGTAAAAATGAAGCTGCAGGGATACATGGAGCTGCTGACAGGAGGATATACATTGGAACGTACATTGGAGCTGGCAGAAATGCTTGGCTGGTATACAGACGGCGGATTTACGTGTCTGACGGAAAAACTGAATCACAGAATGTAGAGCCTGGGGTTAACCGCCCCAGGTTTTTTACATAACAAAAAATAACAAATGTTATGCAGGAGGAAAAAGACATGACAGACAAAAAACAAAACCAGAAAACAAACTACGGAAACTGGGTTCCGGCAAATCTGATGTACATGGCGGCAGCCGTGTTAGCCGTGCTTGCCCTGCTGGAGGCGCTGAACCTGCTGGTGTGGAAGCATCCCCTTGTGTGCGCAGCGGCCGGCATTTTATTTGTCCTGGTGCTGGCATTCGCCTTATATATGGGAAAATGCCGGCGTACCTTTGCCTTTGACGGAGGAGGACTGATGGGGGAAATCCATGAATTCCTGGTAAACCATCTGCTCTGGAACGGAAAACGGACGCTGCTGGATATCGGATGCGGCGCCGGTGCGCTGACGATCCGCTGTGCAAAGCGTTTTCCCAAAGCACGGCTGACAGGCATGGATTATTGGGGAAAGGAGTGGAATTATGCAAAGGAACAGTGTGAGGAGAATGCCAGGGCAGAAGGCGTTGCAGGACGGACAGTATTTGAACAGGGGGATGCGGCCAGTCTGAACTATTCCTCGGAGTCCTTTGACGCGGCAGTGAGTAATTTTGTATTTCACGAGGTGCGCACCCAGCCGGATAAGCGTCTGGTGGTCAGGGAAGCTCTCCGGGTGGTAAAAAAGGGCGGCGCCTTTGCTTTTCAGGATATGTTTGCGCACAGGGAGCTGTATGGGGATATGGCGGAATTTGTGGAGCAGCTAAAAGCAGAGGAAATCACAGAAATCCACTATATCCCGGAGGTGGATAAGCTGGATTTCATTCCCGGATTTATCCGTGCACCCTGGATGCTTAGGGGAATGGGGCTGCTGTACGGAATAAAGTAAAGGAGCAGGCATTTTTCTTGACAGTGGGATAAAGCTGCTGTTATAATATGACTGGATAAACAATTTGGTCATATGGTGGTGATAGAGGTGGCAACGGCTTTTACCGAGCAGGAAAGGATAATTATTGCAGGAAAACTGAAGCAGGCTGCCCGGCAATATGCCGCTGTACAGGGCGTGAGGAAAACGACCGTGGATCAGCTGGTGGCTGCGGCAGACATTTCCAAGGGAGCATTTTATAAATTTTATCTTTCCAAGGAAATGCTGTTTTTTGAAGTGCTGGAGGAAATGCACAGTGAGATATACCAGGCGGCAGCCGGGGTTCTGGAAAAAAATGCCGGACTGCCGGCTGCAGAGCGGGCCGCAGAGGCGGTGCTGGCGGTTTGCCGCCTTATGGAGAAAGACGGGATCATGGATTTCCTGGAGCGGGATAGCGCTTATCTTCTGCGCAAGATTCCGGTGGAGATCCAGAAAGAGCATTATCACAGCGATGTGGTGCATACTAAGGAGCTGCTGCAGAAGGCAGGGCTGCAGCCGGCCGGCGGTATGGAGCTGGCTGCGTCTGTCGTGCGTGGGCTTCTGCTGACCATCTCCCACAGGGAGGAAATCGGGCAGCTGTATCCGGAGGTATTGGAGCTGCTGGTACGGGGAACCAGCCGGCAGCTGTTTCCGGAAGCATAATGCAGGCGGCCCGGGCAGGGCATTCTTTTGTTGACGCTGTGGGTTAGAATGCACGAACAGTAAATGCATATTGCTAACTCAAACGCCATTGCGATTAACGGGGGAAAGAAAAATGAAACATGTTGAGGATGACAATAAAAAATTCTGGCAGCGCTTTGCAGGACAGTATGAGGTAATGATGAACAGCAGCAGAAAGCTGTACGATGCCATTGCGGATAAAATGCGGCCGGAGCTGAAAAAAGAGATGAATGTGCTGGAGCTGGCCTGTGGTACGGGGCAGCTGTCTTTTCGCCTGGCCGGCTGGGTACACCTGTGGGAGGCGACAGATTTTTCGGAGGCGATGATTGCAGAAGCGAAAAAGCGGGAAGGCTCAGCAAGGCTGCATTTTTCGGTACAAGATGCCACCTGCCTGCCCTACGCGGAAAATTCCTTTGACGCGGTGGTTATTTCCAATGCGCTGCACATTATGCCCTGCCCCGAGAAGGCGCTGGAAGAGATCCGCCGTGTACTTAAACCGGGCGGACTGCTGTTTGCCCCCACCTTTGTTTGGGGGGAAAGAAAAAAGGCCGGGTTTCGTATCCGGCTGATGGAGCTGGCAGGCTTTCGCACCTATCACAAATGGAAGGCAGAAGAACTGGCCGCCTTTGTGAAGCAAAATGGCTCTGCGGTGACGGAGCAGGGGCTGCTTGGCGGAGGCATCATCCCGCTGTGCTATCTGGAGGCCAGATATACAGGAAGGGATGAGAAGCAGCTTTTGGACAGCGGTTTTGCCAAAACGAGGAGGAAAATAGAATGCCGCAGTTGAGCAAACGGGTAGGAACCTTTACCGATTCCGTCATCCGCCGGATGACGCGGATCAGCGATGCATATGGTGCGATTAATTTATCTCAGGGATTTCCGGACTTTGATCCGCCCAGGGAGCTGCTGGATTCCCTGGCCAGGGCCGCCTATGAGGGCCCGCACCAGTATTCCATAACCTTCGGGGCGCAGAATCTGCGGGAAGCCCTGGCGAAGAAGCAGGGACGGGCGATTGGGCGGGAGATAAGGTGATGGTATTCTCACCGTTTTATGAGAACTATGGTGCGGACGCCATTCTGTCCGGAGCAGAGCCGATTTATATCCCTCTGGTCCCGCCAGAGTACGATTTTGATATTCGCCTGGTGGAAAATGGTTTTCAAAAGGGAGCGAAGGCGATCATCGTCTGCAACCCGTCCAATCCCTGCGGCAAGGTATTTACCCGGGAGGAGCTGGAGACTATCGGCGGGCTGGCGGTAAAGTACGATGCCTTTGTGGTGACGGATGAGGTATATGAGCATCTGGTGTATGAACCATATCACCACACCTACATGTCCGCCCTGCCGGGAATGTACGACCACACCATCACCTGCAATTCGCTGTCAAAGACGTTTTCTGTTACCGGCTGGCGCCTGGGTTATGTGATCGGGCCGGAAGCGGTGATTGAGGCGGCGAAAAAAGTGCACGATTTTCTGACGGTAGGCGCAGCCGCCCCGCTCCAGGAGGCGGCGGTGACAGGACTGAATTTCCCGGAGAGCTATTACGGCAGCCTGCGGGAAAAGTATACCAAAAAGCGGGACTACTTCCTGCGGGGCCTGGACCGCATCGGCCTGAAGCACAACGTACCCCAGGGGACGTATTTTGTGCTGGTGGATATCCAGAAATTCCTGGATCTGCCGCAGTTCCAGGGCTGTACGGATCTGGAATTCTGTGAGTGGATGATCAAAAACATCGGTGTGGCGGCAGTGCCTGGCTCCAGCTTTTTCAAAGAAGAGATAAATCACCTGATCCGTCTGCACTTTGCCCGGGAAGAGCATGTTTTGGAGGAAGCCATAAACCGGCTTTCCCGGATGGCCAGGCTGCTCGGCAAAGACTAAGGCCGGGCCATGCATTTGCTGCGTGACTGCGGAAGAACAGGATTTCGGAGGCGGTTCGGGTATGGCAGAGAGAAAGCCGCATTTGGCAAACGGGCTGTATGAGAATAAGCGTGTATAGAACGGGGGGAATACTGATCTTTCAGAGGACAAAAATGAACGAATTAGAAAAGTGTATGGCAGGGGAATATTATAATTGTCACGATGAAATTTTTTTGGCGTTTAAGGCTTCCGCACGTCGGCTGCTGGGGGAATACCATGCGCTGTCGTATGAGCAAAAGAAGGAAAAGGAGGAAGTACTAAAGCAGTTGTTTGGCAGCATGGGCAGGAATGTATCTGTAGGCCAGCCGTTTATCTGCGATTATGGCCGAAATATACATATCGGTGATCATGTATCCATCAATATGAACTGTACCTTTGTAGACTGCAATAAAATTACGATCGGAAGCAATGTGCTGATTGCGTCGAATGTTCAGCTGTATACAGCGGCCCATCCGGTGGAGCTATCCGAACGGCTGACCCCGGACTGGAATCCGGACAGCGGCGAATATTTCTGCCGTACCTATGCCCGCCCGATAGTGATCGGAAATGGCTGCTGGCTGGGCGGCGGCGTAATTGTCCTGCCTGGAGTAACAATAGGGGATGGCAGCGTTATCGGAGCGGGAAGCGTCGTTACCAGGGATATTCCGAATAACTCAGTGGCAGTGGGAAATCCCTGCCGGGTAATAAAAAAGATAAACGGGGAAGGATGAGCTGTGCGCCAGACAGACACAGAGCAGGATAACATGATAAATCGGGTGTGAACAAGTTCACACCCGATAAAAATTTTCTGATGATAAAAATTATAACTGAGGACCAGCGGAAACCAGAGCTTTTCCGGCCTCGTTACCCTCGTATTTTGCAAAGTTCTTAACGAATCTCTGAGCCAGGTCTTTTGCCTTCTCTTCCCACTGTGCAGCATCTGCATAGGTGTCGCGCGGGTCAAGGATACCGGTATCTACGCCCGGAAGCTCGGTCGGAACTTCGAAGTTGAAGTACGGGATCTTCTTGGTCGGTGCATTCAGGATGTC
>JAHZHG010000061.1:6534-10422 GCA_019420425.1 Clostridiales bacterium | reverse complement strand
TGTTCCCGAAAAGCCCAGTGCCTTTGCCACATTGTTCAGCAGGCCAAAGGTGTGATTGTAGATGAATTTCCACAGGTAGGCAATTACCGCAACGGAGATCACGTTCGGCAGGAAGTATACGCAGCGGAAAAATCCCTCCGCTCTCCTCCCCATCCGGTCCAAAATGGCTGCCGTAATGATCGCCAGCGGATGCTGGATGAAAATAAACCCGATCGCCAGCAGTACCGAGTTCAGAAGTGAGGTCCAGAATCCCTTATCCTGGAACATTTCTTTATAGTTGCTGAGTCCGATAAAATCATATGCGCCAAGGCCGCTAAAATTGGTAAATCCATAGTATACACTCAGGCAGATCGGTGCAAGTATGGCAAAAACAAAGGTGATAATTCCCGGCAGCACCAGCGTAGTGATGACCGCCTTATTGCTATACGCTTTATGCATGCAGCTGCTCCTTTCCGTTTTCCACAAAAAATCTGATAAAAAACAGCTGCCTTATTAAGGAATTAATAAGGCAGCCTTTGGGAGGTACATTACTTATTTGCCTACAGCTTCCAGAGCTGCCAGGTATTCTTCCGTCGTGATTGCACCAATAGCAACCTCCTGTGATTTATCCTCACAAATGGTCTTGAACTCAGAGGTTCCCAGATCGCCCAGAGTCGTTCCGGAAAGGTTGGTAGCGTTGGCTACAAGCTCCATAAACTGTTTCTGCGGTTCGGTCTCGTTTCCGGTAGCAAACTGGGAGAAATCCTGTGCGGACATGCATACGCCGTTTTCCCAGGCCAGCTTGGTCCAGCCTTCCGGCCTGAACATGTAGTTTAACAGCTTGATTGCTTCTTCTTTGTTCGCTGCGTTTTCGGTTACGGAATATCCGCCGCCGTTCCATGCTGCGATCGTGGTAGCGTCGCCTTTTCCGCCTTCAACTACCGGCATCAGGAATACACGGATGTTGTCGCGTACTTCTTCCGGAATATCCTGGTTGGTAGCCATGCTCATCTCCCAGCTTCCGGTGTAGAACATAGCCGCCTGCTCATTGGTAAACAGGTTCATTGCGGTACCGTAATCCGCGGTTTCGAACCCGGTCTGGAACATTCCGGATGCCGCCGCATCTACCAGCATATCTACCGCCTGGGTAAAGGTCGGGTCAGAGAAATCATGATTTTGAATTGCGTCGATGGACTTCTGCATTACGCCTGAGCCGTCGATTTTCTCCATCAGGTCGGAAATGTAAATGTACAGTGACCATTTGTCTCCGCCAAACATGGAAATCGGAATGATACCGGCCTCTTTAATACTCTCGCTCAAGGACTGCAGCTCTGCATATGTAGTCGGAACCTCCCAGCCGTTCTCGTCGAACATCTTCTGGTTGTAGTAGAAGCACATTACGTCGGTATTTCTTGCCAGGCCGTAAAGCTTTCCGTCTGCGCTGAAGCCGTCCAGTGAGCCTTCCAGGAAACCATAGTCTGCATAGTCGTCCGGATTCAGCTCTGCCAGAAGTCCGGCGTCAATTACCTCATCGATGAATCCCGGCTGTCCCCACACGCTGACAAGATCCGGCATCTGGCTGCCTGCGGCATAGGCTTTAAATTTGGTCTTGTAGGCCTCGTCGTCCAGTGCCTCATACTCGATTGTTACATTCGGGTTTTCTTCCATGTAGGCATCAAACAGCGTCTGCTCTACAAGGCCCTGTCCATTGGTACGATCCGGCAGGTTGGTGAATACCTTCAGCGTCACCTGCTCCTCTGCCATTGCCGTCATGGATGCGCCGGTCATCAGAGATGCTGCCGTCGCTGCTGCAAGTAAGATGGATAATGTTCTTTTCTTCATAAGCTCTTCTCTTTTTTTTGTTCTGTTCGATTAAGATAGTCAAAGTATAGCACGCTTTATTCGTGAAATTAACTTACATTTTTTAGAAATGGTGCAATATCTTTATAAAAATATTGCACCATTTCTGTTTTTATCATATTCTGTTGTGTATTTTTACCAATATGGCAGTTTCTTATAATGCCAGCTGATAGATCTTCACTACATCCTCTGCATAAAGCTTGCGGAAGCTGCCCAGAGCAGAGGTTCCGCAGGCCTTACGGGCCATCAGCTCAAAATCCTCGCTGCCGATTCCTGCCTCATGCAGCGTAGTCACCAGGCCAATCCTGTGGAAAAAGTCCTCCAGCGCCGCAATCGCAGCCAGGCAGATTTCGTCCTCCGTCCGTCCCTGTGTATCCATATCAAATACCCGTTCAGCAAATTGCACAAATCTGTGGGGATGCTCCTTGTATACGTATTTCATCCACGCAGGGAAGATAATCGCCAGCCCCGCGCCATGGGTGATCCCGTACAGTGCGCTCAGTTCATGCTCAATGTTGTGACTGGCCCAGTCGTCCAGCCGTCCCTTGCCCAGCAGGCCGTTATGGGCTACATTTCCCGTCCACATGACCTCCGCCCAGGCGTCATAATCCGTTTTATTCTCCAGCACCTTCGGCAGGTTGAGCATCAGCGCCTTCATGGTGGCCTCGCACAGCCGGTCGGACAGATCGTTATGGTCGTTAGGCACAAAATACCGTTCCATTACATGGGAGAGGATGTCCGCTCCGCCTGCACGGATCTGATGCTCCGGCAGCGTATAGCAAAGCTCCGGATTTAAGATTGCAAACTTCGGGAAAAGGAGATCCGAGCAGCAGGAACGCTTCTCCAGCGTTTCCTCCTTCGTGATTACACTGCCGTCGCTGCTCTCGCTGCCTGCTGCCGGGATCGTCAGCACAACGCCCACGTTAAGCAGCTCCTTCGGCTGGGCATCCGTGGAATACAGCTCCCAGACATCTCCCTCATAGCATACGCCCATGGCGATTGCCTTAGCCGTATCGATTACACTGCCGCCGCCTACGGCAAGAATAAAATCGATCCCCTTCTCCTTGCACACCCGGATTCCTTCATATACCAGGGAGAGCCGTGGGTTGGGCTGCACGCCGCCAAGCTCGGTAAAGGCCACTCCCGCCGCTTTCAGGGATTCGGCCACCACGTCATACGTTCCCGTTGCCTTGATACTTTTTCCGCCGTAGAGGAACAGCACATTTTTGCTGTATTTGGCGGTTTCCTCCCCCGCCTCCTTGTGTCTGCCCTTTCCAAAAATAATCCTAGTCGGATTGTACCATGAAAAATTTTCCATCGTTAACTCCTCTCCTCTGTCAGCCAATCAGCCGTATTTTTTATCATCCGGCAAAAATCCGGAGCGTCAAATATTCCCGCGTTGTGCCCGCAGCACAGGTAGACCACGGTACCTCTGCCATAGGTCCGCACCCAGCCGGCAGGATATCGCCTGCCCTCATCCTCATAGCTCAGCAGCAGATGACAATCGGCCAGATTTGCCCGGGTAAACCGGTAGAGCTCATCCGGGGCATCGAAATCCTCCACGCCCTTCATGATCGGGTGTTCCCGGTCATCGATTTTGTAGTGCACCACCGGCAGCTCCTCATAAGGCGGATGGCCGGTAAACGCCCCGCCCACCAGCTGGGCCAGATCGCCTCTGCTCTGGATGGAAATGCCGTTATGGATAACCAGCAGGGGGCCGCCGGCCGCCGTATACATCAGCAGTCCGGCCGCAGCCTCGTCGCCCAGGGGCGGTTCCTCAAACTCCCGGTACATCACGCACAGGTCAAACTCATCCAGCCTGGACAGCTGCTCTTCCTCCTCGGTGACGGTCACCGCATATTCCGGCAGAAGGTCTGCCAGCCGTTCTCCAAATCCGGTTACCGGATGGTATATCGCCTCCCGGTTTCCAAATAATAATATGCCTTTTCTCAACTTACCACGGTACCTCCCTTCCCTGCCAGTCCCTCATCACCAGACGGTTTTCATCTGCATGGTGCGGATTTTCATCTGCGCTGCGGTTTTCCGTGA
>JAHZHG010000061.1:0-6524 GCA_019420425.1 Clostridiales bacterium | reverse complement strand
GCTGCCTCCGCCATAGCCTCCGGCTCTCTATCAGGCTCATAGCCGAAAATCCGCATCGTATATCCCTCCGGCGAGAGACGGTTCCACAGTATCTCCGCCTGCATGTTTCTGGCCGCGCCCGCCATCCGCATTCCCGGACGGTCGGCCGTGCGGCAGCCGTTGTTGCTGGCCTGCACCGGGGTCAGATAGGCAATCCGCTTAAGCTCTCCCCGCCCCAGACAAGGAAGGGCAGCCCGGATCACCTCCAGCGGGCGCACGGCAAACTGCCCATAGCACTCTTCTGCCCGGTCAAACTCCCCGCCGTCCGCCTTTTCCAGGAAGGCCTCGTCTCCCAGCACCAGCAGCTCCAGGCCGCCGGCCTCTGCAAGCAGCCCGGACACCTCCTCTACGGAATCCGTCTGGCAGACGCAGTGCCCTTCATCCCTGTATTTTCCGGCCAGCAACGTACAAATTCTTCCGCTGCCAAATAATAAAATTCTCATTTTTCTGTTTTCTCCTTTTCCGCCTCTAAAATGCCCAGATTCCACCATCCACGTCCTGCATTTTCAGTATCTGCTCGCAGCTGCGGCTCTCTGTAAACTGCCGCACGGCAGCCCTGGCGGATTCCTCCGGCTCCAGCTTTCCCTGCATTTTTTCTTCCCCGGACATGTAGGACTTCATCCAGCCCGGATGATAAATCCGGAAGGAATAGCCCAACTCATACAGCTCGTTATGCAGCATACGAATGCCCATATTCAGCGCACATTTTGACATACAATAGCCGAACAGGTCAGTCCGGTGGGCATTCCCTATGCTTCCTGCTTCGGAGGAAACAAAACAGAGCCGTTTCATGCCGCCCTCCATCAGCGGGAGCAGCTGCTTTGTTACCCGCAGAGCGCCCAGGGTATTGATCCGAAACTGCCGCATCATATCCTCCGCCTTCCAATCCCCGGCGATATCGTCTCCGGTATATAAGATTCCCGCGTTATTCACCACAATGTCCAGGCGCACACAGTCTTTGGCCAGCGTGCTTCCCAAGTGCGCAATTGACGCTTCAGAGGAAATGTCCAGAGGAACCAGCCGCAGCGTCTCCGGGCAGCTCTTCTTTAGCTCCGAAAGCTGCGGCCATTCGGGCATAAACTGCCCGGCATATACGCCGTAGCCCTCCTCCAGGAACCGGGCAGTCACGGCAAAGCCCAGCCCCCTGTCCGCTCCCGTCACCAGTATCCATTTTCTGTCGTTATTCATTCTTTGCCTCCAGTCTTTCCGCAGCCGCTTCCATCAGCAGGTAAAATGCCTGTCCCTCCGGAGAAATCCCCGGGCGGTCAAAGCCCGGCGCTCCGCACACGCCGCAGACGAACCCATACTCGTTTACCTTGCCGTGGGCTGCCTGGCGCAGGAAGTCCGCCGTCTCCTTCCAGCTCTGCCCGGAGAGCCAGCCGTCCGCCAGTCCCCGGTAAATGGTGTACGCGGTCATCTGAGTCAGGTTCGTCTCAATAAAGGTGTTGAAATCGTCAACCACATCGAAAAACAGGCCGTCCGGCCGCATATACCGCAGGACACCCGCCAGCAGCTCTCCTGCCATCTGCCGGATCCGCCCGATATCCTCTGCGTATTCCTCCTTTGGCAGCAGTCCGATCATGCGTGCCGCTGCTGCCAGCGCCCAGCCATTCCCGCTGCCCCAGTGCGCCTCCCGCACAAAGATTTTCCGCTCATCGTCCCACATATGATGCATCAGCCGGCTCTTTGGGTCATACAGCGCCTCCCAGTAGCCGTAAAAATTATCCAGTGCCTCCCGGTAATGGCCTGCCGCTGCCAGAAACGGAGGCAGCATGTACAGAGAATCCACCCAGAACTGGCAGCTGGTATTCAAATGATACAGCACACCGTTCGCATTCCTCGGCGCGCGCTCCAGCGCCCAGCCAAGCAGGGCATCCCTGCCCTCCTCCAGCTGTTTGTCTCCCGTCGCCCTGCAGGCGGCCAGCAGCGCTTCGCCGGTAGAGCATGGATCGGTCACCGCATCGGTCACGCCGATGGTAGCGGCTCTTCCGTCCTCCATTCTGCGGTAAACCGCCTCATAGGCCAGAGAAATCACCACATCCATCTGTCCATTTTCCAGAAAGGCCTGCATAGCCGTCCCCTGCTCCCAGGAATGTCTCTGCATGGACAAAAGGCTAAGGGCTACCCGTTCTTTCTGATTTTTTACCATAGTTCACCCTCCCAAACGTCTCTTTTTTTCATTATAAGAGGGAAAACCTGCGAAAAACACGTACATTTTTTTCATTTCGTGTCATTTTTTTTGATTCGTATCTTTATTTTCTCCGGAGTGCATATCTTATTTATTATTGCTCTTGCAAGTATTTCCATCAAATCTGTTGAAAAAAAAATTGCTTTGTGGTATACTGTCACGAAATAAGGGAGTAGTCAGCACGATGTGCGGTGAAGCCAACATCCTGGAGCTTTTGTTCCTGGCTTCATCTGAAATGACGAGACTTATCTGCGCAGCAGGTAGGCTTCGTCTTTTTTTGTGTAAAACTACCCCGCTGCGAAAAAAAAACAATCGTGTGGAGGTTAAGAAATGAAACTGTGGGAATTGTTTGTTATTGCTGTCGGCCTGTCTATGGACGCCTTTGCGGTCTCTGTCTGTAAGGGCCTTTCCGTAGGAAAGGCAAAGAAAAAACACATGCTCACTACCGGTCTTTACTTTGGCGGGTTCCAGGCGCTGATGCCCCTGATCGGCTACCTTCTGGGGAGCCGCTTCCAGTCTATGATTACCAGCATCGATCACTGGATCGCCTTCTTCCTTCTGGGACTCATCGGACTCAACATGATCCGGGAATCCCGCGGGGAATCTGAGGCGCTGGACGACTCCTTTTCCGTCAAAACCATGCTTCCTCTGGCCGTAGCCACCAGCATTGACGCGCTGGCCGTGGGGATTACCTTTGCCTTTCTGCAGGTACAGATCGTTCCCGCCGTCTGTTTTATCGGATGTATTACCTTTATCCTGTCCGCAGTCGGCATAAGACTGGGCGGCACCTTCGGCGCCCGATACCGCTCCAGAGCCGAGCTGATCGGAGGCCTTGTGCTGATCCTGATGGGCTTCAAAATTCTCTTCGAGCACACTGCCTGTGCCCTGCGCCGTTTATTTTTTCGGCACAATTTCCAGCCAGTAGCCGTCGGGGTCTGCGATAAAGTAGACCCCCATGGCTTTGTTTTCAAAACAAATGCAGCCCATCGCCTTATGCAGAGCGTAGGCCTGCTCTACATCGTCTACGGCAAAGGCCAGGTGAAATTCGCCGTCCCCCAGATTGTACGGCCTGTCCATATCCCGCAGCCAGGTCAGTTCCAGTTCAAAATCCGACTCCTCATTTCCCAGATATACCAGGATAAACGAGCCGTCTGCCGCCTCTTTCCGTCGTTTTTCCTTCAGGCCCAGCGCCTTGTCATAAAACGCCAGGGATTTCTCCAGATCCAGCACATTATAATTTTCGTGTACCATTTTGCCTTTCATTATCCGCTTCTCCTTTTCCTGTTTTATACCAGATGATAAAACACCATCAGATATTCTTTGCTTTCCAGCAGCTTCCAGACGTCGTAGCGATACCCTGCCAGCATCAGGCCTCTGCCCAGCCTTCCCGCAATGTCCTGCTCTGCCTCATATGCGCCGGATACCCGGCTGAGCTTCATCTCCGCCACGCGGCCTGCTTTTCCGTGTTCAAAGAGGGATTTTATCTTCTCTGCCTCTCCCGGCGCAAACGTCCCGTATTCATAGCCGATCAGCACATCTCCATGTCCTGCTTTGAACATTGCGTCATGGAACCGCTTTACCATGCACTGGTTCATCCACCTCAGCAGCTCTGCAATTCTCCCTTCTGCATCATGGCAGCCATACAGCTGCAAAAGACAGATAAACCGGATCAGCACCTGGCTGTGTACTCCGACACAGACGTTTAGTCCAAAGTCCCGGGAAGGAACCTCAAGCCCGGTTTCCATTACCCTGCTCAGGACGCGGTAAAGCTGCCTGCAGATCCCGGCAGCCTCCTCCCCTCTTTGCAGGCTTTCCTCAAATTCCCAGTACTCCTCCTCCCGTACGGGAAAGAGATCAAGACGGCCAATCTCCACCTCCCCGGCAAACCCGTGCTCCCTGGCTGCCTGTCTCACCGTTTCCACATCACAGTCAAACAGCGCTACCCGCACCCCCGCGTCCAGGAGCCTGCGCACATCCACATCATTGCACCTTCCTGCCCCGTATATTGCCACTGCACGGCGTTCTCCCCCGTCCAGGGCCCGCAGAATATGCTCCGTCAGCCTCCCCCGGTACGCCCTCCACCTTGTCCACGCATTCGGAATATTCTCTGTTTCCGCCAGCTGCCTGTATTTATATTCCATCGCCTTCCACCCTTTTTTGCCTACAGCAAAAGACCTGTAGTACTTTCCCTACAGGTCTTTTTCCATGCCGGCTGTGGGACTTGAACCCACACGTGGTCACCCACAACAGATTTTGAGTCTGCCTCGTCTGCCATTCCGACAAGCCGGCCGAACGGTATTACTATATCACGCCTGGCCTGAAAATGCAACATTTTTTTCTTTAGACACCGCGTAATACCTCCCAAGCAGATTTGGGCTATTTACCCTGTCTGCTTAAGAGGTATCCTATCCATCTTACGGATACTTTAGTCTCGCTGTGATTTTATTTGTCCAGCTTTTTGTAAATGTCAAAGCAGTCGAACGTAGAAAAATAATCCTTCGGCGTCTCTGCCCTGCGGATCAGCTGTACCGAGCCGTCTGTTTTCAGAAGCAGCTCTGCGGATTTCAGCTTGCCGTTGTAGTTGTAGCCCATGGCATAGCCGTGCGCGCCTGTATCGTGGATTACCAGATAGTCTCCCCGATCAATCTTAGGCAGCATACGGTCAATGGCGAACTTGTCATTGTTCTCGCAGAGGGAACCGGTAATGTCGTACAGGTGATCGCACTCTGCCTGCTCCTTGCCCAGCACCGTGATATGATGGTACGCGCCGTACATTGCGGGACGCATCAGGTTTACCGCACAGGCATCCACACCGATATAATCCTTGTGAATGTGTTTTTCGTGGATCGCCCTGGTCACCAGGCAGCCATAGGGGCCCATCATGTACCGGCCCAGCTCTGTGCAGAGCGCCACATCGCCCATTCCCGCCGGAACGAGTACCTCCTCATAAACCCGGCGCACGCCTGCTGAGATGGCGTAGATATCATTCTTTTCCTGATCCGGACGGTAGGGGATGCCGATTCCGCCGGAAAGGTTGATAAACGTAATCTTTGCTCCCGTCTCCTTCTGCAGCTGCACAGCCACCTCAAAGAGTACCTTGGCCAGTGTGGGATAATACTCGTTGGTCACGGTATTGCTGGCCAGAAATGCATGGATTCCAAACTCCTCCACGCCCTTGCTTTTCATGATGCGGAACGCTTCAAACAGCTGCTCCGTCGTCATTCCGTATTTTGCGTCTCCGGGATTGTCCATAATGTCATTGCTGATTTTGAACACTCCGCCCGGATTATAGCGGCAGCTCATGGTCTTCGGCAGGTATCCCAGCGCCTTCTCCACCGCTTCAATATGGGTGATGTCGTCCAGATTGATAATCGCGCCCAGCTCGCCGGCCTTTTTGAACTCCGCCTCCGGAGTGTCGTTGGATGAAAACATAATGTCATGGCCCTGCACGCCCATGGCCTCAGAAAGCATCAGTTCCGTAAGCGAAGAGCAGTCACAGCCGCAGCCGTACTCCCGGAGAATCTGGATCAGAAACGGATTGGGTGTTACCTTGACGGCAAAATATTCTTTAAACCCCTTGTTCCAGGAAAATGCATCGTATAATTCCTCTGCATTTTTGCGGATACCTGCCTCATCGTACAGATGGAACGGCGTAGGGTAGGTTTTGGCAATCTCCTGGATCTGTTCCAGGCTCACGAATGGTGTTTTTGTCATAATTTCCCTCCTCAAGTAGTCAATACCAGACAACTATAAGCCCGGCGTCAGAAAATGTCAATACTTTACTGCGCTGATGTGCCGCCGAAAAATGCAGAAACCCTGTTTTTCCGGTCAAACAGATGATTGTACTGCAAAATCTGGTAGGTATTCAGCCCACCCTGGTACATATCCTCCTCCTCATTGCTGTAATAATTTCCCTCTGCGTCAATATGGCAGCCTGCGCAGATCACCGGCAGCTGCTCTTTTAGCTCCAGCAGATAGTCCTGATAGCCCGTCGTGGGAATCCCTGCTTTTTCCAGGAGCACGGCGGAAAGATAATTGACGCTGAGCCGCTCCACATATTCTCTGTCCATATCAAAATTGCTCCACATCACGAAGGGCACCTGGTAACCGGTTTCAAAGGCCTCAAGGGATTCCTCTGTGTCCACTCCGGTCATGCGCGCAATCACGCTGGTGATATAATCTGACGGCTGATGATCGCCGAACATGACGATAATGGTATCCTCGTCATAATCTGCGAAATAATTGGTCAGCTCTTCGAAGGCTTCGTCCGTCTTTTTGATCAGGGTCAGATACCGTT
>JAHZHG010000060.1:10270-10642 GCA_019420425.1 Clostridiales bacterium | reverse complement strand
TAAGACCATCGTATTTATCTCTCATAAGCTGAAAGAGGTCATGAAGATCAGCGACCGGATCAGTGTTATGCGTGCCAGCAAATACATTACTACAGTAAACAAGGGCGACACGACGATACCGGAGCTGGCTAAGCATATGGTCGGCCGTGAGGTATTCCTGAATATTCAGAGAACGCCGCCTCACGCCGAGGAGGTAATGCTGGAGGTTAAGGATATTTACGTACCTTCGGAGCGTGAGCTTTCCAAAATCCGGGGAATCAGCTTTACGGTGCGCAAGGGCGAGGTTGTCGGCGTAGCCGGTGTTGACGGAAACGGGCAGAGTGAACTGGGTGAAGCCATTGCCGGCCTTCGGAAGGTAGAACGGGGCCAGAT
>JAHZHG010000060.1:2064-10260 GCA_019420425.1 Clostridiales bacterium | reverse complement strand
CGGAAAAGATATTACCAACAAGTCGCCGCTTAAGGTGCGCAAGGAAGGCTTTGTCCACATTCCGGAGGACAGAAATGACCGGGGACTGAACGGTACGCATACCTTTGCCGACAACATGCTGGCAGCAGAAATCCGCAACCATCCCTACTCCAGATTTGGCGTAATCAATCAGAAAAAAATCATGGAAGAGGCGAGCGCGCGGGCAGAACGCTTTGACATCCGTCCGCGGGATCCGTCGAATATCGCCGGCAGCCTTTCCGGCGGAAACGCACAGAAAATCGTTGTTGCGCGTGAGCTTGGCGCGCCCACCAAAAAACTGCTGCTGGCAGCCCAGCCTACGAGGGGTATTGATATCGGAAATATCGAAGGTATCCGGAGAATGATCGACGATGCCAAAAAAGAAGGCGTAGCCGTTTTGCTGATTTCTGCGGATCTGGACGAGATTCTTTCCCTGTCCGACCGGATTATTGTCCTTTATGAGGGCAGGATAACCGGTGAACTGGTTAACGATGATCAGATTGATGAGGGCGAGCTGGGATTCCTGATGATGGGAGGAGGGAATAAGCATGACGAAAAATAGATCGGAAAAAATTGACGCGGTGATTCGTATTGCCACTGCCTTTGCCGTCGCGCTTGTAGCCCTGTCTATCGTTATCGCGATCTGCGGCCACAATCCGATGGAAGCCTTTTATCAAATGTTCCGGGGAGCATTCATCGGTAAGTTTAATTTTGGTTCAACGGTGGAGGATTTTATCCTGATTCTGATCATTGCGTCGGCCTACAGCCTGACGAAGCGAATCGGATATTTCAATATCGGCCTTGAGGGCTGTCTGTACATGGGCGCAATGTTCAGCTGCGCGCCTGGCTTCCTCCTCCCGGATCTTCCGCCTTATGTGATCATCCCGATCTGTCTTGGCTGCGGAATGCTGGCCGGCGCGCTCTGGGCGGCCATCGGAGGAGCGCTAAAGGCATTCTTCAACATCAACGAGGCATGTGTAACGATCATGCTGAACTACGTGGCTATCTCCCTGACGGATTATCTGCTGAACAATCCGTGGTCGGCCCACAGCGCGGCTCCCGAGACGCCCCACGTGCAGGCATCCGCGATGCTGCCAAAGCTTCCCCTGGCGCCGAGCCGGGCGAGTACCGCAATTTTCATCGCCATTGCCGTATATATCTTTGTGTACTTCCTCACCTTCAGGACAACCTTCGGCTTTAAGCTGCGGCACGTTGCGGACAACCCGAGATTCTGTGAGGCAGTGGGCATCAAGTCAAAGCTGATTGTGCTTGGCACGGTTATGCTCAGCGGAGCAATCGGCGGACTGGCAGGCGGCTGTGAGATCCTGGGTGTGTATGGAAACTTTATGCAGAACTTTTCCCTGAACTCTGCGTTCTATGGGATTCTGGCGTGCCAGCTGGTCAAGAACAACCTGGCGCTGCTGCCGCTGGCGGCACTGTTTATCGCCTTTACCCGTGTGGGCGGCTCAGGAATGGAGTATTACACCGGTGTTCCCAAGTCACTGATCGATACGGTAGTTCCGATCCTGATTCTGTTCATTGCTATGGATAAGTTCTTTGATTACCGCAGACTGTTCGGCCGGTTTAAACGCAAGGCCAGTGTAAACGAATGAGAGGGGGCAGGGAAAAATGAATGTATTGGATATCATAGGAAGTGTGTTTACCTATTCGCTGATTCATGACGCAATCGCCGCCTCTGTACCGATTATTCTCGCCTGTATGTGTGCGGTTATCAGCCGCCAGGTAAACATCATTAACATCGCTGCTGAAGGAATCATCATGTTTGGCTGCTTCTTCGGCGTACTGGTCAGCTATTATACCGGAAGCTGGGTACTGGCCGTACTCGTTTCCGTGGGACTGGGGGCGCTGATCTCCGCTTTCATGGGCCTGGCCTATCTAAAATACGATGTAAATATTTTCGTACTGGGCTTGTGTATCAACATGATCGGAACTGCGGGCACCCGCTTCCTTCTCCAGACCATTTTTAAAACCTCGGGAAACTTTGTAAGCGACAAGATCGTCCCGATCCCCCGCATCAACTTCCCGTTCCTGGACAACATGCCGGTGCTCAAGAGTATTTTCAGCGGCTACACCGTAACCGAATGGCTGGTTATCCCCATTGTCATTATCATCTGGTTTATGCTTTACAAGTCCGTTTGGGGACTGAGGCTGCGTTCAGTGGGGATGAACGAGATGGCCGCAGTTACCGCAGGTATCGATGTAAACGGCAAAAAGCTGACTGCTCTGGTGGTTTCCGGAGCCTGCGCAGGACTGGCCGGCGTGCATCTGTCCCTTGGATATTCCTGCCTGTTCATTGAAAACATGAGCGGAGGCCGCGGCTTCATGGGTATGGCGGCAATGCAGTTCGGCGGTGCAAATCCTTTGTTTGCGGCTCTCGGCTGCCTGATCTTTGGCACGAGTAACTCCGTAGCCAACCGTCTGACTCCATACGGTATCCCAAACCAGTTTGTCACCATGATCCCGTATGTGGTAACCATCCTTATTCTGTCTGGATCCGTAATTTCCAGCACAATTAAACGAAACAAAAGCGAATCTGCCATCCGGGCACACTAGCTTTGTTAATAACTCTAAACATCAAAAACTAAGAAAGAGGTGCAATTAAAATGTACAAAGGCAAAATTATTCACTCAGACATCAATCGTGTAATCTCCAGCTGCCGCCACTATGACAAGATTTCTATTCTGGACTTCGGTATGTCCGGCGGAGATAAGGCAAAAGAAATCATCGACCTGGGCTGGAGAAGAGGCAACCCCATGGTGATGGATGTGGCAAAGACCATCGGCGAGAGCTGGGCATTTGACAAAATTCTGATGATGGATTTCGTTCCGAATATCAATCCCGGCCTTTACCAGGAGGTTCAGGACGCTTTCACGGGCGTAACCATCGAGCTGGTTTCTGTAGCAGATTTCAAGGCGGCAATCGCAGATTCTAAGGCAGTAATCCGTACCGGCGACAACCAGGACGGCGCAAATCTGATCTTTGTAGCAGGCGTAGCCAGAGACGAAGAGTAAAATGGAGGAAATAACTATGCAATACATACAGCTTGGAAAATCAGACGTTAAGGTTTCCCGCATTGCCCTGGGCTCCTGGGCGCTGGGAAGCGACTTTTACGGAGAAGTAGAGTTACAGAGCGCAATCGATACGCTGCATGCAGCAGTAGACTGCGGTATCAACATCGTAGACACCGCCCCCAACTACGGCAATTCTGAGGAAGTGCTGGGCAAGGCCCTGGAGGGCATCCGCGACAAGGTAGTCGTTGCGACAAAATGCGGCTGCCTGAAATACGCAGGCGGCTCCTACAAGCTGCTGACCCCGGTCAGTATGAGAGGCCAGCTGGAGGAAAGCCTGCGCCGCCTGAAGACCGATTATATTGACCTGTACCAGATTCACTATCCGGACAAAAACAATTCCATGGACGTGGCCTACGAGACCATGAATAAGTTCGTAGAGGAAGGCAAGATCCGCGCCTGGGGCGTATGCAACCACAACGTAAGCGAGACGCTTGCCGCAGCAGACGCAGGCGCAGTTACCGCCCAGGTGCAGTATTCCCTGAGCAAGAGAGCCTGCGAGCGTGACATCCTTCCGGTTGCAAGGGCAAACAACATGTCTGTTTTCGCCTATGGTACCCTGATCGGCGGACTGCTGTCCGGAAAATACCACGGACCGAAGTCCATTGATAAGACCGACCGCCGTCCGATGTTCTACACCGAGTTTAAGGAAGAGAACTGGCCAAAGTCTGAAAAGCTGATCAATGCAGTCAGCGAAGTAGCAAAAGAGAGAGGCGTTTCCATGCCGAGCGTAGCCATCAACTGGGCGCTGTCCAACCCGAACGTATCCATGGCGCTGGTTGGCGCAAAATCTGCCGCTCAGGCACAGGCGAACGCAGAGGCAGTTTCCTTCGCCCTTACCGCTGAGGAAATCGCAAGACTGAACGCAGCTTCTTTCTAGGAAAACTGGGATATGGAGGATAGAGGGAATGAAATTATCTGATTATGTAACATTAGGCAAATCCGGTCTTCGGGTAAGCCCGTTCTGTCTGGGAACGATGACCTTTGGAACCGACTGGGGCTGGGGCGCGGAGGAAGACGAGTCCATCAAGGTTCTGGAGCATTACATGGATCTGGGAGGAAACTTCCTGGATACGGCTAACTGCTACACCAACGGCCATTCCGAGGTAATCCTGGGCAATTATTTCGGCAAAAACAAATTTAAGCGCGACCGTATGGTAATCGCCACCAAGGGCTTTGGCAACATGTATGCCGGCGACCCCAACGGCGGCGGAACCAACTTTAAGTCGCTGGTGAACGCCTGCGACGAGTCACTGAGACGCCTGCAGACCGACTACATCGATCTGTACTATGTACACCACTGGGATCCCCATACTCCGGTTGAAGAAACCATGTATGCGCTGAACTATCTGGTTGAGTCCGGAAGAGTACGCTACATTGCATTTTCCGACACGCCGGCGTGGGTAACCTGTAAGGCACAGATGATCGCAAAGGAAAATCACTGGGCGCCGCTGACCGCTTACGAGATGGAGTACAACTTCAGCGAGCGTACCGTTGAGTCAGAGATGATCCCCATGGCCAAGGAAATGGGTATCGGCGTGGTTACCTGGTCTCCCTTAAGAAAGGGCCTGTATTCCGGCAAATATACGAGAGAGAACGGCGGAAACGTAGCCGGACGTCTCGCCACCCGGTACAAAGGACAGGTAATTACCGAGCAGCAGTTCCAGATCATCGATGAGCTGATTGCCATTGCCAAGAAATATGACACCACACCGGCAACAGTAGCTCTGGCCTGGGTAAAGGGCCGCCCGGCTCAGTCAATCCCGCTGCTGGGCGCACGTACCCTGGAGCAGCTGGAGTCTAACCTGAAGGTTCTGGACTTCGTCCTTCCGGAAGAGGATGCGGCAAAGCTGACCGAAATGTCCACTCCGGCAGAAAGCTTCATTGAGCATGATATTCTTTCCGAAAATGCGATTTCCATGCTGCAGACCGGTACAACAATCAACGGATGGACCTCAAAACCGTGGCCAATGACTCCGGGACCGAATGATATTCGGTGGTAATATCTCCTAATATATAATAAGTTTCATGTGTGTTTTGTGGATTCCCTCCGGCAGTTGCAGCGCAGGAGGGAATTTACATTTTATCTGTATACAGAAGGAAGGAAATCCATGTTAACTAAAGAAGTGTACGATGCTTATCTTTCTATATTAAAAGAAGAACTGATTCCGGCGACCGGCTGTACCGAGCCGATTGCACTGGCCTACTGCGCCGCAAAAATGCGGGAGCTCCTCGGCGCCGAGCCGTCGCGGATTGAAGCAGCCGTCAGCGGAAACATCGTGAAAAACGTAAAAAGCGTGGTCGTGCCGAATACCAATGGGATGAAGGGAATCCCGGCGGCGATTGCCGTAGGCGTGATTGCCGGCCGTCCGGAAAAAGAACTGCAGGTAATCGCGGAGGTATCCGCAGAACAGAAAGCGCAGATCGCGAAATATCTGGCTGAAACGCCAATCAACATCCAGTGCAAGGAATCTCCCTGTATGCTGGATATCTGCCTGACCGGATATGTGGACGGACATTCCGCCTGCGTGCGGATCACCAACAACCATACCAACATTGTGCTGGTGCAAAAGGATGGCGAGACGCTTCTGGAGCGCCCGATTGTGGCTTCAGCCGAGGATAACATGCAGGATAAAAGCGTACTGAATGTGGCGGATATCGTGGAGTTTGCCGACACCGTAGAGATTGGCCGTCTCCGTCCGGTGCTGGAACAGCAGATAAAATGCAATTCCGCTATCGCCGAAGAGGGGCTTAACGGAGACTGGGGCGCGCAGATCGGGAAAATCCTGTTGAAAAACAGCAGAGGGGATATCTGCGAGGAGGCAAAAGCGTATGCGGCTGCGGGAAGCGACGCCCGGATGAGCGGCTGCGAGATGCCGGTGGTCATCCTTTCCGGCTCCGGCAATCAGGGCATAACCGCATCCGTTCCGGTTATCCGCTATGGAAAGCATATCGGTGCATCTGAGGAAAAAATCTGCCGCGCCCTTGCCGTATCCGATCTGGTTACGGTTCACCAGAAGTCCGGAATCGGCCGCCTTTCCGCCTACTGCGGAGCAATCAGCGCCGGCGTGGGCGCCGGATCGGGCATTGCCTATCTGCTGGGCGCAGATACGGAAGGCGTAGCTTACACCGTCAGCAATGCGGTTGCGATTCTCTCCGGAACGATCTGCGACGGGGCCAAGCCCTCCTGCGCAGCCAAAATTGCCGCCGCCGTAGAGGCCGGAATCACCGGCTACCGCATGTACCTGAATCACAGCAATTTCCAGGCAGGCGATGGAATTGTAGGAAAAGACGTGGAGAACGTAATCTCTCATGTAGGCATCCTAGCCTCCCAGGGAATGCGCGAGACAGACCGGGTGATTTTGGAGATTATGACCGGATGCTGCTGATCCGGAAAGCGGGGATCAGCCGGTGAACAGAAACGAGAAAAAAGGCGTGCAGCCAAGAGTCCGAAAAAGCTCCTGGCTGCACGATTTTTTTAAATTTTTGTTGATATATACCCAAAATTGGCGTATAATAGCTTCAAATTGCAATTTTTTTGCGAATTGACAATTTCATCACAAAGACGCAGAAAATGGGCAAAAAGGCAACGGCGACTTGCGGGGGGAAGGTATTATGATTTATGTAGTAGTTATTGCAGCTGTATTGGCACTGAGTTTTGCTGCGTTTAATTTCCTGACAGTAAAACGGATGCCGGAAGGAACGGAAAAGATGCAGGAGATTGCAGACGCTATCCGCGTCGGGGCAAATGCGTTTATCCACTATGAATATAAAATTCTGTACATAGTGGTAGCCATAGTGGCGGCGCTGCTGGCGGTGATCACCACCTGGCACGCGGCTGTTGCCCTGCTGATCGGATCGGTGATGTCCGGCTGCGCCGGCTTTGCAGGCATGAAAATCGCCACCTATGCCAACGTGCGGGTGGCCAATCAGGCGAGAGAGACGAAAAATATCGGAGAAACCGTTAAGGTAGCGTTCCGCGGCGGCTCCGTCATGGGGCTTTGCGTGGGCGGCTTTGCCCTCCTTGGCCTGTTTATTGTTTATATGATTTTTGGAATCGGGATGGGACAGCTTGAGATTACGACTGCCTCCTATACCAATCTGCTGGGCCTGAGCTTCTGCCCGTTTACCATGACGCTTTCCGGATATGCGCTGGGCTGCTCCATGGTGGCCATGTTTAACCGTGTAGGCGGGGGCATTTATACAAAGGCGGCAGATATGGGCGCGGACCTGGTGGGAAAGACAGAGGCCCATATACCGGAGGATGATCCGAGAAACCCGGCGACGATTGCCGATAACGTGGGCGACAATGTGGGCGATGTGGCCGGCCTGGGCTCCGATTTGCTGGAAAGCTTTGTAGGAGCGATTTCCTCCGGCATTATCCTGGCCTACCATATGTTTTCCAAATCCCTGGCAGAGGGGACGGGAATGAGCAGTGAGCTGCTGAAAACACTGATTTTATTCCCGCTGGTTTTTGTATCCATTGGGCTGATCGCTTCATGCATAGGCGTGGCAAGTCTGCTGTTTAAAAAGAAGATGTCGCAGGATCCGCACAAGGACCTGGATGGAGCAACCTACTTTGCGGCAGGAACAACGATCCTTTTGGGACTTGTGGTTTCCTACCTTATGTTTAAGGGCTATGACAGCGGTTCATTACAAAATATTCTGGGGTTCAAATGCGGATGGTTATCCGCATGGATTGCAGCTGCGATCGGAGTAGTCGCAGGCGTGGTGATCGGTATAATCGCGGAATTCTACACCTCGGCGGAGTATAAGCCTACGCAGAACCTGGCCCATTCGTCACTGGAGGGAGCTGCGCTTACCATTACCCAGGGACTGGCTTTGGGGATGAAATCCTGTATGGCGCCCTGCCTTGTTCTGGGAGTGGGCATTATCGTTTCCTATTCTGTATCCGGCATGTACGGCGTAGCAATGGCAGCCATGGGGATGCTCTCCTTCGTAACGGCTACGGTTTCCGTAGACACCTACGGGCCGATCTCAGACAATGCGGGCGGCATTGCCGAGATGTCCATGCTGGATCCGGAAGTGCGCAAGATTACCGATACCTTGGATTCCGTGGGAAATACTA
>JAHZHG010000060.1:0-2039 GCA_019420425.1 Clostridiales bacterium | reverse complement strand
GCCGAAAACCCTGGCCGGAGCGATTATCGGCGGCGCGCTGCCGTTTTTATTTTCCGGTATGCTGATTGAAGCGGTGGCGAAGGCCGCACGGAAGATGGTAGAAGAGGTTCGTCGGCAGTTTAAAGAAATCCCGGGCATTCTGGAAGGAAAGGCCAAGCCGGATTACAAGACCTGCATTGAGATTTCCTCTAAGGGAGCAATCGGAGAAATGAAGATTCCGTCCCTGCTGGCTATCGTAGTTCCCGTAGCGTGCGGCTTCATCCTGGGCCCGGAATTTGTCGGAGGTATCCTGATTGGTTCCACCATCTGTTCCATCATGATTGCCATATTTGCCGGAAATGCCGGCGGCGCATGGGACAACGGCAAGAAATACATCGAGTCCGGAAAGATCCCCGGCTCCGGAAAAGGCAGCCCTGCCCATGATGCGGCGGTAATCGGCGACACCGTAGGCGACCCGCTGAAGGATACCGTAGGCCCGTGCCTGGATATTTTCATCAAGATCATGTCCACGGTATCGCTGGTGGCGGTAGCGGTATTCGCGGAGCATAACCTGGCGGCGGTGCTTGCACGGCTATTACAATGAAAGCCCGCCGCCGGATAGGCGGCATTCGTTCCGGGATGCCCAATGCGCCAGTGGGGCTTTCAGGTAAGGCGGAGCGCTGCAATGCGGCGCATGGAGGTTTACAATGAAAGCCCGCCGCCGAATAGGCGGCATTCGTTCCGGGATGCCCAATACGCCAGTGGGGCTTTCAGGTAAGGCGGAGCGCTGCAATGCGGCGCATGTAGGTTTTTAGTAAAGGATTTTAGGGTAAAGGCCCGTCTCTGGATATAAATGCATTTCCAGAGGCGGGCCTTTTGGCATACCTTTCCCAGAGCGTGTTTGAAACTTCATTCCCGCCATCTGCACGCCCCACTTTGCGGCATATTTGCCTCGCATTCGGTCAACATAGCCCGCTATGCCTCCCTCATTTGGGGCAAATCTCCCACAAACTGGGACGCACATCTGACAGAAAGCAATTTTCAAACACGCTCTAGCCCGCCGCAAGTGAAGCGCTTAAGGTATAGGGCAGGATAAATCAGGCATACTACCTCGTATATAGAAGAAGGAGGTAAACGTAGCATTGATTGAACAGGATACGATAAGGCTGCTGAGGGAATGTGATGCGGGGATAAAGATGGGGGTTGCATCGATTAATGACGTGCTGGATTATGTCCACAGCGATATACTCAGGCAATATTTAGTGGACTGCAAAAACGGGCATGTGAAGCTGGAAGAGGAGATACAGACACTTCTGGGAAGCTATCAGGACGAGGGAAAATCTCCGGATCCAATCGCGAAAACGATGTCGTGGCTGAAAACAAATGTAAAGCTGGTGATAAACGAATCCGATCAGGTAATTGCGGATTTAATAACCGATGGGTGCAATATGGGGATAAAGTCATTGAATAAATATCTGAATCAATATAAAGCGGCGGATGAAAAATCCAAGGACATTACAAAGCGCCTGGCCGAGCTGGAGGAAAAGCTGGTCATTGATGTACGGCATTTTTTGTAGTGTTTAAGAAATATTCTCAGTTTCTTTATTGACATTGGTGGAGGAGACACGTATAATAACAGTGTTAGCTAACGCTGTTATTATCGCTTTATGCGTAGTATTTAATGCGGTTTGGGGTTATACACATGTGGGTTATCGGACGCAGCCAGGGGTGGCAGTATCCATCCGTCACTGGGGCAACGCTCCGGCAAACTAGCCGCTAACTACGACTAGGACGCTCAGGAATGCCTTCGCGCCCAAGTCTCCGTAAGCGTCGGATTTCGCCTCCGCTAAGAGCGCCCCTTGAAGGCTCCTCCTGGATACTGCCACCCCTGGCTGCTGTTCTTCTCATGCGGTAGAATCTCTGCCACTACTTCCTGGCTATCCGGCAAAACGTAGTGGCCGGATCATCCTACCGAAAAGCCAGGGATCTACCTCATTTGATCTACCGCCTTCGACACACAGCCGCTATGGTGGGGAGGTTGTCCAGGAGGAGCCTTCAGG